>CAZIML010000218.1:1221-2766 GCA_964540255.1 uncultured bacterium | reverse complement strand
AAAGCTAAACTCATCAAATTGAGTCGGAAGGCCAGCAAAAAGCGTCGGGTTAGTAGGATCGGTCCCCGCCACAATACAGTTGATCCGATTCCGGTTGAATTGATGGCTTATGTGTCCTCGTCTAGGGAGTTGGAATCGGAGGTTTCTCACGAAATCCCCCTTCGTCGTCCAAAGAGAGACTTCTCCGGTTCGGTCTCCGGATGCCCAATAGTGGTCGTTGAGTTGAGCTCCCGCAGTGATCCACCTTTGTTGGTCGATCCCCATCGGTTCAACCTCTCTCACTACGCGAACCGGACGGCCGTCGAGATCCCAAATATAGAGGGAATTGTCTTTGGAGCCAGAGACAAAAGTGCCTTCGGTAAGCCGAGTCAAAGTATGAATATCATCCCAGTGAGCATCAGGAACATAGGCCACGCACTGAGATCCCCTCTTTTGATCTCCTGGCGCTGCTTCCTTATTCTCTTTTCCAGCCAATGACAAAATAGGGCGGGCGACCTGGGCCACTCTCGCAGAGCGAGACAAAAGATACTCGATCCCATCAGAGGTATACTTGCCGGGCCACGCGTGGGCAATTTTAAACCCTTTTCTCAAGAAGAAGACAAGGGACTCTTTCTTCGTGTGGCTCACAGTGACATGAAATCCTTTATGCCCGAGGCCCAATCGGTCCGCCTCCTCTTCCACTTTTTGAAATAACTGCGATCCGATCCCCTTCCCTGAATTTTGAGAAGAGTCAACCACAAAAAGGGACTTTATTTCGATGCTATTCTCAACGTTAAATTCTTTGAATTCATCGCTTAAAATTGTTTTGAAAGCAATCACACCGACCGGACGGTTTTGCTCATAGAGAAGAAAGCAGGTCCGATCCTCCCCTTTACCGATTTGCTCGAGCGCTTTCTTTTGAGATCCATAAAGAGGGGTAAGAATTTGCTCAAAGATTCGAGTCAATACATTCATCGATTGAGGGGAGGCGCTACTCACATGAAAAAATTCCCTCTGGGGAGCCGCGAGAGCAGATAAAGAAGCTGCCATAATTAAACCCTCCTCAAGTCCCAAAGTGAAAAGCGAGCTCTTTCTTTGCTCTTGTTCAGATCGTCCGGGCAAGATCCTGAAATCAGTTGATGCTCGTCTCTCTTCAATAGAACCGAAACGCGGGCCGGTTCATCGGCATTATCTTTCATCGTCGCAACTGAACCGTCCTGGCGAGGGTCCCACAACTTGATTAACCCATCGTCCGCGCAAGTAGCAAATCGAGAAGGAGCGATATTTTCGATCGTCCAAACTCTTTTTTCATGCTCTTTTGTATGGAAAACTACCTGAAATGCGTTGAGGTCATAAATCAGAACATTCCCATTGAATATCGACAATCCCGCAAGGTGCTCCTGTGATTCAAGGCGAGTGATTGAAGAGATAAAGGCCCTTTGCCTCTCCCCATCGGGAGGGAGGAGCTCTTTCATTAGTGAACAGATGGTCCACTCCTGATCCTTTTCAAGAAGATCCAGCTTTCCTCCTGTAACAACTAAAAAAGAGCGAGGCTTCAGAGGCTCG
>CAZIML010000218.1:0-1211 GCA_964540255.1 uncultured bacterium | reverse complement strand
TAAACCCAATCATTTTCGCTTGTTTGGACACTCTCTCCCTTTCTAAAATCAGAAATTCTTTCGGAATGGAAGGCAAATTGAGTGGGTCTTCCAGAAACGAACCCTTCTTCTTCGTCAACAGAGGTAAGATCTGCCAAACAATTAATGCGGGAAACATTCCGCTCTTTACATTTAGGCCCCCTTCCCCCTTTTTGGGCGGTTTCAACCTCCCTGAGGATCGATCCATCCTGATCATAGAGGTGAATATACCCATCTCTCGTCCCACTCACCCACCTTTCCTTGCCGACTCGAGAAAGTGCAGTGATCCAACTCTTATAGTTCACCCTTCCTGGATCATAAATCACTTGAACTGGCCGAAGGTCTAAATCCCATTCCTTTAAAGATCCATCTTTTGAGCCGGAAACAAATGTCTGTTTGTTTCGCAAAAAAAGAAGGGCATGGATATCGTCTTTATGCACATTCGAAACCACTTTGACAGGACGGGTTCCATGAGAAGTTTCAACAGCCCCTTTATTTTCTTCTTGAGGATGCTTAGGCGTGAAATGGGCTCCTTTCCGCCCCACCTTCTGCCATCCATAACCAACACCCGCTGCAGATGCCATTAAGCCCCCTCGACTTTCTTAATTTCAAGGGCCACAACTCCATGCTGGCGCGCCCTTTCGGGATAGCCCCGAATTCTATCATAGATCGCTGCCGCATCATCAATCGAACGAGCGGTTGGAATACACTTCGAGTATCCCTCTGAAGAGAGCATCTCTCTGAAGGAACGATAGGTTCTGACTCCGGTCACTTCACATACGACGCTGAGACTTTGTGCGAAAAACTTAAAGAGAGAGCCGACACGAACATTGTTAAACATCCCAGATTTGATTCTCCCTTCAACCGTTTTGGATCCATCTAGAATCATTCGGATATACTGTCCTTGCAATGTCACAGGCTTTGGCATAGGCTTTGGGTCAATCTCGATCCGTGGACGAACAGGCGCTGCAGAAGAAATCTCTTCCCCTTTCCTCTTCGCAGGATTCATTCGAAGAGCGTAGAGCGAAAACGAATCGTCGAGCTTCGTTTTTACAAATCGCTCCTGTTCCAAAAATCGGATCGTCGCCTCCTCGCTTCGATGGAGTCGAATGACCATCCATTTCGGATTCCATTCTTTGACTAGGTCCTTCACCGCATCAAGCGCCCGTTGAAATGAGGCAAACGTTTCATCT
>CAZIML010000217.1:0-2768 GCA_964540255.1 uncultured bacterium | reverse complement strand
TTGACGATCACCCAGATCGGATCGATGACCGAAACTGTGGTTAAAAGATCATTTGCCCCAGGAGTGATGAGAGTTCCCTCCTGATACCTTGAATTAGTCGTCAATCCGTTGATCGGAGAAGAGATTTCGGTGTAGCCCAAATTGAGGAGCGCCTCATCCAATTTCGCCTTAGAGTAGTTGACACTCGCTTGCTGCGCCAATAACTGCGACTTGGCATCTTCCCAGTCTTTCCGACTCGCCGCCTTTTGCTCATAGAGAGGCTTATATCGATCGACCGCCTTTTGTGCCGACCAGAGGATCGCCTCCTCCTTTTCAAGATTCGCCTTCGCCTCAGCCACCCTCGCTTGAAATTCACTCGGATCGATTTTGAAGAGGATATCCCCTTCATTCACGAATCCCCCCTCCACATACGAGACTTCTTTCAAATAACCCTGAACGCGGGAGCGGATTTCGACCAGGTGCGAACTTTGACAGACACCCACAAATTCAAATTCAACCGGAATTGTTTTGGCCTCGACGAGATACGATTTTACCTTAATCGCCTCTTCGCCGTTCCCCCTTTTTCCACAAGAGGAACAAAAAACAAGTCCCAAAATCATCCAATAATAAACCAAACGCATCGCCAACACCTGCCAACCTGCAAAGTCCCAAACGCCGAATTCTTTGTCAACATTTGACATATGCACAAATGCATTCAAGAATTGGTTTCTGGCGGCGTCGGCAGCCACGAAATTTGAGCCCACTTCCATCGCTAAACTTTGTAAGTTTAGCTTCTTCAGTGCCGCTAACGCTGGCTCAAATTTCGGGCGCCTCCTTGCCAGATTCCCAATTCTTGAATGCATTTGTGCATAAAAAAATCATTTGAGTTGCGTTATTAATTTCCTCATTTCATAATCAGAGATCTTTTTCAACGGAGGTAATTATGAAAAAGGAAATCACAACTGCACTATTGACACTCGCTTCTGTGATGGGATTTGCACAAGATGCAATCGCACCAGCAGCAGTGATTGAAACGAAACCTACTCTTCCTGCAATCGACGAGAAGATCGCTCCGAGAAAATCGTTTGGTTATTTGAGAATGGGAGTCTCTGATTCTCAATTGCCAACCAACACAACCGAGCAAATTCTTCCAGGACTTGCGATTGGCTACCGTCTTGTAGCTGATTCATCTGCAATTGACATTTCAGCGTCTTATAACCGCAGAGATGTAAATACAGACGAAGGAAGAGAAAAAACATTTGTTTACACATACCCAAAAGCCAACTACCTCTACTATGTTAGCGCAGAGAGCTCAAACAGCCTCTACGCCGGCGGCGGTTTGGCATGGGGTTCTGTGAAGACAGCAGACGCTCGGGAATTCCAAGGGATCATCCCGAACGTAGCAGTTGGCTATGAAATGAATCGCAAATCTGCGATCCGCACTTTCGTCCAACTCGACGTAAGCCAGCCTGCAATTGCAGCGGTCAAAGTAGGAGATCTCCCAAAAGTATATGGCGAGTTCTCTTTCGGCGCCGGTTTCTAAGCCTTGTTTCATCTGGGGGATCTCTCCCCCAGATTTTTTCACTTCACCGTAGCTGTTTCGACCAAAATCCCCGACTGATCTAAAGATAGATTCGGCGTCATCTTTCCACTGAAGAGATGAGGCTTCTTCCATACCACTAGATCATCGCTGATGTAAACCTTTCGTTTCATAAATCGAAGATAGCAAAGCTTGTCCACTTTGATCGACAAATTGGGGTTAAATCCAATCGAAAAAAAAGCTTCGCGATGAAAAAATCGGAGAGGAATCTCAGTGCCCGGCTGGAGAGAAACCGTCAGATCAGAGTGAACTCCAGTGACCAATTCTTGAATCAGCGTCGAGTCGAGCTGAGCTGCTGAAATGATTTCCTGCGGTTCTGGAAAGAATTTTTCCTTGGCGCAAACTGTTGATAGCTGAATCATCAAAACAACGAAAAACCAGTATCTCATAACCTTCTCCTTGAAAAAGGGACTAGGATAACTAAAAAATCTTTGAATGGCAACTATTTTTCGACAGGAAGAGGGAATGACTTTCTTTTCAATGAATCGTAGATGGCCATTGCTTCGGCCACCATCGATCCTGGGTGCTGTAGATTGGAAGGGATCACAATTGTATTCGTCTCTTTAGCGAGTTGACTAAACGCCTCGATATACTTTTCAGCAACTTGAAGCGACGCGGCCCTCTCTCCGCCGGTTTGCCCGAGCGCTTTGGCCACCATCTCGATGCTGAGAGCTGTAGCCCGCGCGAGCGATTCGATCGCATCAGCCTCTCCTTCGGCCCGATTGATCCGCGCCTGCCTTTCTCCTTCCGATTCATTGATATGAGATTGGCGAATCCCCTCTGATTCCAAAATGCGCGCCCTTTTTTGCCGCTCCGCCGTCATCTGCAATTCCATCGCCTTACGGATATCTTCGGGCATTTTAATGTCTTTAATCTCGTATCGAAGGCACCGGATTCCCCAAGAAACGGCAGCGTGATTGATCGCAACGACGATCTTTGCGTTGAGCGACTCCCTCTCTTCGAAGGTCTTATCGAGTGGAAGCGTTCCAATTTCTGAGCGCATCGTCGTCTGCACTAATTGGGTCAATGCATGGACTGGGTTTTTTACCCCATAGGAAGCGGCCACTGGATCGAAGATCTTCACATAAACGATCCCGTCTAAGATGACGCTCACGTTGTCTTGGGTGATCGCCGTCTGTTCCGGCACCTCGATCGCCTCTTCTTTCTTCGACAAATTTCGCTCCCGCTC
>CAZIML010000216.1:1256-2791 GCA_964540255.1 uncultured bacterium | reverse complement strand
AGGGTCTACGATGGCGGCCCAGCATGAGCCATATAGCAAGCATAAGCGCGATTAAAATAAGAAATACTGCTGGAAGTGCTATCGGTGTCTTTGGGGCAAATACTCCAGCAAGAAAAGTTCCAATGACAGAAGAGACGCTATTGAGGAAAAGGATGACTGTAGAAGCGCTGGCCTTATCATCAGCAACCGTTGTGAACGAGACAAGCATCATTAGAATAAAAAGGCGCGGAAAGCGCAATAAATCTACCATAATTTATCTATATCAGAATTCAATAATATGCGCACTATCCAGTTCCCTTTTTATTCAGCTGGTTCGATGCGCAATTTTGGCCATTCACGACTTTGCTATTGAATGCGCTTGAGATTTTTTAGTGATTCATATACCTTCTCTTCCTTCTTAGAGAGGTTCTTCTATGGGTCGATTGAAGATATTGGGGATATTCATTTTGATGGGATTTCGAGGATTGGATGCACATTTAGGCACTGAGCCGTTGACTAGATCGTGGCAAACATGGAATGGAACTGAAGGGTGCAAAATCGAGTCGCTATTTACCCCAACGACTCAAGATGAGCTCGTTTGCCTCGTTCAAAAAGCGATTGAATTCAAAAAGCCGATCAAGGTGATTGGAGCGGGGCATTCACTGAATGCAATCGCCCTGCCTGAAAAAGAGGGGTGGACCATTTCATTGGAAAATTATTCGAATGTTTTGGAAGTCGACACCTTGAACCAAACAATCACTGTTCAAGGTGGAACTACTTTGAAGAAGATCAATGAAGTGCTGGACCAACATCAACTGGCTCTTGAAAATCTAGGCTCGATTTCGGATCAGACAATCGGCGGCGTTTTCCAAACAGGAACCCATGGAACGGGCAAAAATTGCGGTCCTATTCACACACAAATCTTGAGATTGACTCTGGTCAATGGCAAGGGAGTTCATAAATTGGTTTCACCTGATGAAACGCTCTCCCTTTTTCAAGCATGCCAATGCGGGCTGGGTACTCTTGGAATCATCGATACGGTCACTCTTCGCGCCGTTCCCGCTCGTCTCCTTCATGAACGAACATTCTCTGCTGAGTGGCCCGACGTGTTGGATCAAATCGATGCGTTGGTTGAGGGAAACGATCATTTCAGGTTCTACTGGTTCCCATACGCCAGATGTGCTGGGATTTGGACTGCGAATCGCCTAATGAAGGGGGAAAACGAGATCCTGGTCCCTCCCAAAGAGTCATTTTCTGTCCCCCGCCTCATTGAGGAGATAGCAAAAGAACAGAACAATCCAGCGATTCAATCGATTGAGGACGTGCTTGGATTGGGTCCGACCGATCCTTCAATATTGACTCGATTCAACCGGGCCTTTTTTGAAGCCGATTACGGAGCTCCTTACGAGCGTATCGACCGAAGCGATCGGATTTTCAACGTTGATTGCAGTGCGCATAGCCATTGCCATGCAATGGAAGCTGCCTTTCCGATTCGCTACACGAAGCCCTTTTTACTCGAGCTGGAGCAACTTGTAGAAAAGAATCATTTTCCTGCT
>CAZIML010000216.1:0-1246 GCA_964540255.1 uncultured bacterium | reverse complement strand
GGGGATCAGGCCCTTCTGAGTCCTACTTATAGCGAAGATCCGAATGAACTATTCTGCTTCGTCAATATTGTTTCGATCCGTCCAAATAACCGGCCTATTCCGTATGAACCCTATTTTGAAGCGTTTCAAACTCTAGTAGCGAAATACCAAGGACGTCTCCATTGGGGAAAAATGGGCCCATTCGATCCTTCATATTCTGAGAGGATATACCCTCGCTGGGAACAGTTTCGTGATATGCAAAAAGAGGAAGACCCATTAGGACTTTTTCTAAACCGCTTTAGCAAAAAAGCGTTAGGTTATTGAACGAGCCCTCTGTTGCAAAATCTTTTTGTCGCGCGAGCTTCTTCCGAAGCGCCTCTAATAATCAAAGGTTTGCGCTCTTCTGAGTGGATCCACTGAACCAAGAATTGGGTGCGGTCGCGTCTCATAGAAACCTCTTCTTTTTTTGCTTTGGATTAACCCCCACTCCTTATTTAAGTCAACAAAAGACAGGGGTATTTTAGTGGGAATCTCTCTAAAAGACAGGGTAGTTTAAATGGGATGTGTGAAAAAACGCCTCCGGTGAGGGAGGCGCCAAATAATAAAAGGTGATTTGGTTATTATGATAACTAACAGCGTAAACTGTTAATTGTACTATATTATATCAAAATCATTAATTGCGTGGAATTGAATTTTTATTTCTGGGATATTAAATTATATAGTTCTTGTTATCAATGTTTTAGATTTTTTTCCCGGTTCTTCTCGGACAAAACGGGGCACTCCAAAACCAGATAAATTTTCTTGAATGTAGCGGATCAGTTCTTCTCCTTGCCGATCTTCCAAGTGAAAGTGGGCTGCTCCTTGGATGGGGTCAAGAGCATGGAGATAGTAGGGGATGATTCCTGAATTGAGAAGGGTAGAGGCCAGCCGAAGGAGTGTTTCAGGGGTGTCGTTCACCCCCTTGAGGAGAACCGATTGGCTGAGTACGGGAACTCCTATGCGAATCATTTTTTTAAATGAGGCGATCACCTCTGAGTCCAACTCGTCTGGGTGATTCACGTGGATGATGAAAAAAATTTGTTTAGGAGAGCTTTCGAGGATTTGGAGGAGAGGGGCGTCGATTCGCTCAGGGATTCCAATGGGGAAGCGGGAGTGGAACCGGATCCGTTGGATGTGGGGGATCGAGTTGAGGGAGGTAAAGAGTTCTTTGAGCTTTTCGTCGCTTAAAGAGAGAGGGTCCCCGCCGCTGAGAATCACTTCGGAGATG
>CAZIML010000215.1:0-2794 GCA_964540255.1 uncultured bacterium | reverse complement strand
CTGCATTGATCATGCCGCATAAACTTTCGCAGGCTCCAGTCAAGTCGGCGGTCGATTTTTTCAATTCGACTTGTTCCGACTCCCCTTCAAAGGCGATTTGTTTGATTGATGCCAGATCCATTCACAAACGATTATAGAATGGACCTTTCATTTGTGAAAAGATTTTTACTTAGGCACCCTCTAAATCCCGCGGATCCCGCCTGTGGCGGCAACAAACTCAAAACGGCGAGGAACTCCTCCTTCCCAAGAGAGTGAAAATGCATCCCCGTCCATATTGCTAATCTGGGGGTTTTTCACTATAGAATCAACCATGAGGTGGATATGGCCGAGTTGCGCCAATTCTTTTGAAAAAACGCGGAGATGAATCGCATACTGGGTCGGATTATTGAATGTCATCGGGTCAGTATGGAGAAACACAAATTTCCCTTCACTCAGCTCGCCAACTGATAAGGTTGAATTGCCATGTGGTTTATATTCCTATTTTGTTTTGAGTTATTTGCTGTATTCGAAATATTAATTTCAATCTAATTAAAATTTTTATTATTCGATTAAAATATCGCCAGTGGCAATTTTTTGAATTATGTGGTTGGGCATTAAGAGGTTGAGTTGTCCGTCAGGGCTGAGGGAATGGCAAATTCCTGTCCAGGTCGTCTCCCCATCGAATATCCGGATAGTTTTCCCGATGTAAGCCATCAGACGCTCGAATCGGTCATGGAAAGGAGTGAAGCCCTCTTTTTTGAAGAGGGAGAGGTCGATTTCAAACTGTTTCTGGAGTTTTTTCAAAACCTCCTCCCGATCCCACTCTTTCCCTGTTTCGATCAAAAGAGACGTTGCGGGTTGGTCGATCGATGCGGCCGTTTTGGCGTCGAGATTGATATTGATCCCAATCCCAAGAAAAACATCGACGAGATCTTTATGGAATTGGGTTTCGCAGAGGATGCCCGAGAGCTTTTTTTGATTGAGTTGGATGTCGTTCGGCCATTTTATTTTGGGATTGAATCCCATTTTGATTAAAACGGCAGTCAAACTGCAGGCCATTAGGTGGCCGAGGCATCCCAGATGGAGCGACCTTGCTTGGAGGCGGAAGCAAAAGGTGGCATAAATGTTGACCCCGCGGGGAGAGATCCACTTTCGATGATAGCGCCCTCGCCCCGCCGTCTGCTCCTCTGCCGTGATGCAGGTGATCTGATCATGAGGAAACTCACCCACATGGAGCTTCCCGTAAGTGTTCGTCGAATCGATGATATCTAAACGAATCTCATGCATTTGATTGCATTCTAACAAATTTGAAGAATATGATCATCAATATGTGGAAGTCGTGGACATTATCTCGGATCGACTACCGGATTTTCCCGGTCGTCTTTGCACTGATGGCAATCAGCCTTCTTGTGATTTCGTCGATGACGGCTGATCTTGAGGAGGGGCCTTTGTTTTGGACGCCGCTCGTCAAAAGCCAAGTGCGCTGGTTTCTTCTCGGCTGGGGCCTCTTTTTCCTCACGGCGACGTTCGATTATCGAACTCTTCGGAGCTGGAGTCCCTTTCTCTACTTCGCCGCGATTCTTCTTCTCGTGGGGCTTTTCTTCGTCAGTCCGATCCAAAATGTGCACCGCTGGTACCGGATTCCCGGAGTGGCGAGCTTTCAGCCCTCTGAACAGGCCAAACTCGTTTTGATCATTTTCTTGAGTTGGTTTTTAGAAAGGCGCGCCTCCAATATCGGAAGCTTGAAAACGGCTCTGCAAATGGCCCTCATCGTTGGATTTCCTTTCCTTCTCATTTTGAAGCAGCCCGATTTAGGAACGGCCCTCATCCTCTATCCGATCGCTCTTGTAATGGGCTATTTCGCCGACGTCCATCGGGGAATGCTCCGTTTTATGTCGGCTCTCGGCGTTTTTGCCCTCTTTGTCGTCTCGCTCCTTTTCCTCGGGGTATTGGATCATGAAGAGATGCGCCCTCATTTTACGAAAGTGTTGAAAGAATATCAGTATGAGCGGCTCAATCCCAACACCTACCATCAAAAAGCATCCCAAATTGCGATTGCGATTGGCGGCGTGACTGGAACCGGATGGCAAAAAGGGGAGTTTTCAGGGAAAAAATGGCTCCCTGCGGCCCATACAGATTCGGTCTTCGCCGCTTTTGGAGAAGAATTTGGATTCATCGGCCTCCTCTTCCTCCTCTTTCTTTTCTATTCGCTCATTTACTTTAGCTTTCAGGTAGCCCTTTCTGCAAAAGATCTGTTTGGCCGATATTTGGCGGCGGGACTCTCCGCCTATTTGGCGATGCACGTATTGATCAATATTGGAATGATGTGCGCTCTCTTGCCAATATCTGGGGTTCCTCTTATCTTCATCACTTACGGGGGAAGTTCCATTTTGACTACGATGGCAGCGTTGGGTCTTCTCCAAAGCATTTATAGCAGAAGGTTTATGTTTTGATGTTTTGGGAAGGATTGATTCTCGATCGGAAGCATGTGGTCACTTTAAGTCTTTTTCTCATCGCCGCGCTGCATTCGATGATTTTCGCCATTTTTCAACTCCCCGATAATTTTCTCATGGCGGGAGATCCACCTTCATTGACTCTCATTTCAAAAAGCCTCCTCTATTTTGTCGCGATCACCACATCGCTCATCAATCCCTACTTTGGGCGTAAAATCGGCCTTAGAATGACTCTTTACATGGGACTTTGGTGCAATATCCTAGGTATTTTTACCCTGATTCTTCGCCAAACGATTGGAGGAGGAACTCCCTATCCATTCGCCATTCTCAATGTTTTCTTTTTCGGCGTTGCCCTAACCTCT
>CAZIML010000214.1:0-2866 GCA_964540255.1 uncultured bacterium | reverse complement strand
CGCGCTCTACTTCCATAAAATGGGCCCTTTAGATGTTTTGGATGAACAATACATGAAATAGATTAAGCTGTCGATTGGCGAGCTTGAAAAAGTTCTTTAAAAGCAAGCCACCCCGTTGCGACAAACATTGCAAAGACATACCAGGGAAATGTGATTCCGATAGAGAGGCTGATCAAAACAATGAACTGGAGGGCTGTGGTCACTTTTCCCCAGACAATCGAGCGAACGGAAAAAGATTTCCATTTTCCCTCCAGCATGAGGAAGAGGACAAAAAAGCAGAGGAAAAAATCTCGTGTGAGCATCGCTGCAAGTTCCCAAACGCCTAGTCTTTGCTCAATAAAAAGAATCGCGAGGGAGAAATAGACAAAGAATTTATCCGAAAGGGGATCAAGGATCACTCCGAGTCTGCTCACCGATTTATTCCGTCTGGCCACGTACCCGTCGATGCTGTCGGTGAACATCGCTAAAAAAATGGCAAAAATCCGAATAGAGACGTTTTCAAATAGAAACAAAAAGGCGAGAGGGATGCGGATGAATGAAAGACCATTGGATGCTGTAAACATGAAGTGTCGAAGCCTAAGGGGCAGCAGTTTTTCTTCCTTTATACCATAGGTAGCCAATTATCGCGATGAGAAAGGCTTCGAATAGAAAAATATTGAATTTTTAACTCGCCGAGACGGGCTCTTTTTGTAGAGAAATCGGCTCTCTTTTCGTGAGCGTATCGAATCGTTTACCCAGTGAGAGAACCGAGAGGCCCCAAACCGCCACGACCACAAGGAAAATGACCGCGACGTAGGGAGTGCTCGCCCCCACTGTGGAGAAAATCAAGAGGAGCGATTGGTGGATCACCGATCCCCCCGATTTCCCAAGGCGGGAGCCCACTCCGTCGATCGCCGCCTTCCCTTTTTGCTTTGACTCAGTGTCAAGAGGGACGAAAGCGATCTCTTTTGTCGCGTCGAAAATTGTGTATTTGGTGGCTCTGCCAAGGCAATTTTGGAGCCCGCCGAGGGCGACGCTGAGCATGAGGGGGGTAGAGCCGATCATCGCAGCGATCCAATTGAGCCCTGAGTCAGGGAAAAGGACGAAAAGGAGGAAGGCAGTCCCCGTGACAAACATCATCACCGCTGGAACAAGAGCGTTAAAGGTCCAAGAGAAACGTCTCATCGCATAGACTGTGAGAAACGCAGTCAAGGTAGCGATGATTCCCATGAGAGTCATCACTTCTCCCATGTAAATATTATATTCACTCGCATTTGGATAGAGCTGTTTAATCTGATTTTTCCAAACCACTTCAACGAGATTGATCGCCACGTTATAGGTGAGGACGATCAGAGCGATGCACATTAAATATTTCGATTTCAGGAGATATTTGAAATTGCTCCTCATCGACATTTTGACTTTTTCAGGCTCCACCACGGGGGCGTTGGGTCGGATCACATGATGGTTGAGCCATCGGTAGATCGCGATGGTGCCCACTCCCGAGGCGATGATCAAACAGTTGAGGAAAAGGATCGACTGATCCCAGCTGCAGCTTCCGTAGGGAAGGTGAGGAATGAACGTATTGGCAGAGAGGATGACCGAAGCTTGCCCTGAAATAATTCCAGCGATGTTGGCTCCGATCATGAGAAGACCGTAGTACCTTTTCGCCTCGTCTACTTTGGTGACCTCATTTGCAAAGCCCCAAAAAAGGACGGTCAAAATGGCAGTTCCCCAGAGCTCGGACATCACATAAAAGAGGGTGAAAGTCCAGTTCCGAAACATTGCAATTAAGCCTTTAAATCCCTCTGGCAGAACTTGTTGCATCTTGTCTGCGAGGGCGTTCGGATGGAAGAAATCTTGGGCGGGAAAGAGGACAAATGTAAATAAGAGGAAGAAGCCCAAAAAGAGGGACATCATGATGTAAAAAACCTTTTCCCTGGTGAATCGATTGGAGAGGCGGGTGAATAAGTAGGTGAGGAGGAGCGCTCCTGGGAGAATGGCCCATACTTTGATGAAGGGAATCGCTTCAGCGCCCGATTGAGGGGCAGTGACGACTAGAGAGTCTTTGCAAGCGCGCAACGCATTATAATTGAATGAGACGAGGAAGAACATGAAGAACATGGGGAGAAACTTTTTGAGTTCCCACCGGTGGATCGGCCAAAAGAATGAGCGCCACTTTCCAAATTCTGCGTTTTGCATCGACAAACACTCTAGAGTTTTGGGTTAATCACAGCATGGCATATTTGCCGATTTATTAAAATGAATAATGGGGATTAATTTTAAAAATCGATATTTGTATTAAATTTTATTTGTTAATGCGTCGATTCCTGGAAGGTGGCCGAATTCAAGAAATTCTAGGGAGGCGCCGCCGCCTGTTGAAAGGTGGGCAAAAGAGGGGCCTAGCCCCATTTCTTGGATGGCGGCCACCGAATCTCCTCCACCGATGATGGTTTTTCCTTTGGCGTGAGCCAAAGTTTCGGCAATCGCACGAGTCCCTGTGGCAAAAGGGGGTTTTTCAAAAGCGCCGAGGGGGCCATTCCAAAAGATTGTGGCTCCTTTTTGTAAATCTTTCGACCAAGCGGCGATTGTTTTGGGACCGATGTCCATCCCTTCCCATCCGGCGGGGATTCCTTCGGAAGTGGAGACAACTTGTGGGGGCGATTTCCCATCTGAGATCACTAAATCAAGCGGGAGATGGATTTTTCTAAGATCTAGCCCCTGAATTGTTTTGGGATCTTCTGAAATTGAATTTCCGATCGGAATTTCCTTCGCCCTCATGAACGTGTAGCTCATCCCGCCGCCGATGAAAAGGGCATCAACTCGCTCGATCAGATTTTTGATCACGCCGATTTTACTGGAGATTTTCGCTCCTCCCATGATGGCGTAA
>CAZIML010000213.1:0-2889 GCA_964540255.1 uncultured bacterium | reverse complement strand
AAGCCAGTGAGCGCTAAGACTAAGAGTTTCCGAACACTATTTTTCATTCACTGTGTATGATTTTGAGTTCTATGAAGTCAGAACTGTTCTTATATATTTTATTTTTTATAGACTCAAGAGGTTGTTTTTGATTTGGGATTCTTGACCGGAATAAAAAACGCGTGATAAAATGGCCCCTCTTATTTTAGATAGAGGCAATTTATGGCAGCATTACCCACTTCTGGAGTTCCAATCTACAAATTTCCAGACGAACAAACGATCCAAACTACGATTCTGAATCATAACTCGTTCAAGGTCCAGGATACTTGGCCGAAACGTGAAATTGTAGAGGCGATTACACTGCTCGCAGCGAAATGTTTTGCAGGAAAAACACTCGATTCGGACGGATTCGAAGCTGGAATAAGTCGTATTGTTTACGAGATCAAAAAAGGCGAGGCTCTTCAGAAAGGAATCGACAGAGATTTATCGATAAAAATTTTCCGAGCAAACCTTCCGGTTCAGTATTTGATGGTTCTTCCATTTGCATTAAAACAGGCGCTCATCCAGTATGCAAAAATCATTGAATGAATCAGCTGGCTCATTGTAACCAATCCCGCATTTTCATATGCGGGATTGCACTTTAAGCCACCCGTTCAACGAAAGCCGCCGGCCAGGATGATTGCCATCAAATTACAGTCTTTTCTCTTCTCTTCACATTTCTTTATACACCGCGACATCATTTCCTTATCTGATTGAAGCCCCCCATTCGGACATTTGATTTTGCATTTCATGGGGCACTCTCCCCAAAATAGCAAAAGAGCTTCATTCCAATTTTTTGCCGCGCGATCACATTCCGAGGTATTTTCTAAAGATGAAGGTTTTGCAACTGAAGTATTCGACACTCTTGCTGACATAACTCTCTCCTTGTGAAGGGAAGTAGCATCGCTGATCAAGCAAATGATATCAACAAAAATTTAATGTTTGGAAATCGTTAAACCTGACCCTGTTTTGCTCATAGGTTCAAAAACTTAAATGCAATCCTCCCAGGAAAGTTCTTGGGGGCTCGCCTTATCGCTACCTCATCCCTAAGGATTTAATGGTGGATATGATCTGGCTCTCCTTCGCCTGCTTTCGACACTTCTCTACGCAATGAGTCATCATTTTCATCTGCAATTCTAACGAGTAACCTCCTTTAGGGCATCGGTATTGGCATTGCTCATAGCAATTCCCTATAATACTTAGGAGAACCTGATTGAAATTTTGAGCGGTCTTATCGCAACCAGGAAGATTTTCTGAATAGGAAGATTGTGCAACTGATAGCTTTGGTATCTGTGCTGACATAACTTTCTCCTTGTGAAGAGAAAGAATATCGTTAATTAACCCAATTTAATCCAGAAAAATTTCCCCTCACTTTCTGAATTTTGAGGTCAGACCAATATCGGTTGGCGTAGGTGCTTTCAGTTAACACCCCAATCACATCCATAATAGAAAAATACCATTCGCCTTGCTGAATGATTTTTCGGATCTGTTTCCCCCTGAAAATCGCGATTTTTGACGATGTATGTTCAAGTTCCTTAAAACTCATGACCATTTCCTCGAAAAAGAGAATAGCAAAAAGCCAGGGTAAATTCCGTTGGAATCAGGCAATGGCTATCCAATGAGGTGTGCGTATACAAAAAAGAATCACTGCTTTACGATCTTAAATCGGCTGAAATTTAACCTGTCGCGATTGAATATGAAAAAGTTGGTGTTTCTGTGGGCTTTGCTTATGAGTCATTTGTCCTTCGCCTCGATCGATTCTGTGTCAAAGGATCCAATTAGAGTTTTGATCGTAGGGGCAGGCCCGTCTGGATTATCTGTTGCCAAAGCTTTGCAAAATAAAGGCATATATCCAGACATCATCGAGAAAGAAGATCAAATTCGCTCAGCTGGAGCAGGCATTGCCATTCCGGCTAATGGAAGCTGGGCTTTAAGTAAATTGGGCGTTGATATTGGCGAGAAAGCACTTTTAATTCAAACCATGCAATTTACCGATGATCTAGGAGAAATTCTCGTCCAAGAAAAAATTGATGCTATTCACCCGGAGGGTGCCCAATTTTATTCTCTGGGTCGAGATGAATTGATAAACCAGCTCTTGACTTCCCTTAATGGCCAAATCCAGATACAAACTTCAACCACACTGAAACAGTTTTCTGAGGAAAATGATGAAGTGAAGGTTGAATTTTCAAACGGACAAATTAGATCTTACGATTTGGTAATTGGATGCGACGGAGTTCATTCGAGTCTCCGTAAACAGGCCCACCCAAATGAAACTCCAGATTTTTTAGGTTTGTTAGTTTGGCGAGCTGTGATTGATGCCCCAGAAAAGGTTACCATGCCAACCTACATGCTAGGATCCGATCGACTAGCACTGCTTTACCCAATGCCAGAGAATAGAACATACATTTATGGGCATATTTTTCAGTCTGAAAAGCAATTACCACTGCATTCATTTTCTCATGAATTTTCCAGTTTCGGAGGTGCAGTACCTGAAGCTATTTCTATCATTGATGAGCAAAATTCTGCTCTTAACAAAGTGAACTTTTATATTCACCATATGGAGAAAAGCCACAGCGTAAGATTCAAATTGGACGGCTTTTCACGCGTATTACTAGTTGGGGATGCTTCCCACGCTTTTGGACCTATGTTGCAAAATGGAGCTGCTCAAGCCTTTGAGGATGCATATGTGCTACAAGATTTGCTTCCGAAAAGTATAAATAGGGAACAAGTCCCCGCTTTGATCGATGCGTTTATAAAAAGAAGATTCGCTCGAGTCCAAAATATTTTTGCCATGTCTAACATGAAGATCCAAGCTATCTCTGATCCCAAACAAATTCAAGGCCGCAATGAAGCGATTCGGAAAATGGGAGC
>CAZIML010000212.1:0-2893 GCA_964540255.1 uncultured bacterium | reverse complement strand
GATAAGATCGCTGCATTTGTCGAGGCTCTTTCCCACCATCCTGAGTTTGAGCCCTACCTGGAAAAATGGGTCGAATCGGATTGAAATTTCTCCTTAAAACCAGTGAGGAGACGGTCGCTTTCGGCGAGAAGATCGGAGCCGCTCTCCCCCCGAACGCAATTGTCGCCCTCACTGGAGATCTTGGAGCTGGAAAGACTACTTTTGTCAAAGGGCTGGCCCTTGGCCTTGGGATCAATGAGACCGTGCAAAGCCCCACTTTTGTCCTTCTGAATATCTACCAAAATTTGTACCACTTTGACCTCTATCGGTTGAGTGGGGAGAAAGACTTCATCAGCCTTGGGTTTGATGAATATTTTCATAAGGGAGGCGTTTGCGTATTCGAGTGGCCTGAACGGATTTCCTCCCTTTTACCCAAAGAAACGATCCACATCTCTTTCTCGCATGAAGAGAAAGGCCGCATCGCTCACGTGAGCCACTTATGAAAGCCCGCTATCTTCTTTCCACCCTCACCGACTACCCCCTCCTCAAGGATCCGAAAGGGAATTTCCTCCCTGAAATCGCCCTTGCTGGCCGCTCGAACGTAGGCAAATCGAGTCTGATCAATCATCTGCTCAATCAAAAAAAGCTAGCGAAAACTTCAGCAACGCCTGGGAAAACCCGTCTTCTCAATTTCTTTCTGGTGGACGACCGCTTTCTTTTGGTCGATCTTCCCGGTTTTGGATTTGCGAAAGCCCCCAAAGATGAGATTGAGACCTGGTCAAAAGCGATCGACGCCTATATCAATCAGCGCCCCACTCTCCGACTTATGCTCCTTTTGATCGACAGCCGGCGAGGGATCGGAGAAGAGGATCAAAAACTGATCGACTGGGCCCATCACCGCCATTTAGAACTTCTCCTCATTTTCACTAAGACAGACAAACTTTCGCGGAATGAAATTGAGTTGATTAAGAAAAAATATCCGGAAGCCATTCCCTACTCCATCATGGAGACTGGTTCCCGCCACATCGTAGAAAAAAGGATCGAACAAATTTTATGGGGCTAATCCATCAAGACATTTTCGTTTGCGTCGATTGCGAATCGACTGGACTCGATCCGAAAAAAGATCGGATGATTGAGGTTGCAGCGGCCCGTTTCACCTTCAGCGAAGTGCTTCAGCGCTTTGAAACATTGATCGACCCCGAATGCGACATCCCGCAAGTCTCACAGGAAATCCACAAAATCTCCCGCGAAATGTTAGAAGGAAAACCGAAAGTGGCCCTAGTGCTCCCCGAAGTGCTGAAACTCATCCATGGTCATATCATCGTAGGCCACGGAATCGGATTCGATATCTCCCTCATCGCAGCCGAGGCGAAACGGCATCAGATTCCCACAGAGATTGAAAAACAACCCTTTATTGACACGCTCCGAATGGCTCGCCTCTATGGAGAGAGCCCCGTCAATTCGCTCGAACGGCTCCGGCAACACTTCAATATCGAACCTGAAGGAGCTCACCGAGCTATGAGCGATGTGATCGTCAACATTGAAGTATTCAAATACCTAGCAAAATCTTACAAAACCACCGAGCAACTCATTAAAACGCTCGAAAAACCGATCAAACTCAAAACAATGCCGCTAGGGAAACATAAGGGGCGCCGCTTTGACGAAATCCCCGTTGAATACCTTCAATGGGCAGAGAGAAAAGATTTTGATCAAGATCTCCTATTTTCGATCCGCTCAGAACTGAAAAACCGAAAAAGAGGCGGAGGCTTTGAGCAATCCTCTAGCCCTTTTGCAAATCTTTAGGTCGTTATGGTCTCACCAGCAAACCGTCTTTTTGGCCCCCCCATTCCACAACTCGTAATGGAGTGCGTATTGCAGTATGCCTCCCGCCCGATCGGGACGTTTGAAAAGCCCGAAAGAACATTGAAAGTAGACGACATCATCTCGCTGAAGAGCACAACAACCTCCAAAGCGAAAGAGTACTTCTTTCGAATCGATCAAATCGAGGACCGAGCATTCAGAGGGGAAATCAACTTTCGGGCATGGCAATCTGAACCTAAATTTCCGCCGACCCATTTGACTCATGAGGGAAGAACAAAGTTTGAAGTGGAGAGTCTTTCAAAAGCAAGAAATTGGCATCTTCGCCAGGGGAAGATCTATACCCTAATCAGAATTGATAACCGGCAGTCATATGAGTATGAAACAGAGACCTTCGAATTGACGAAAGTTTCAGGAAGAGGGTCGATCTCGTTCGCCGGAGGATATCGATTGTCCCTCCCCTAAGTTGACGAAATCGGCCTCCCCATTTAACATCGTGCTATGAACAAACTCACGTTGAAGGATCTGTCGCTGAAGAATCAGCGAGTGTTGATGCGGGTCGACTTCAATGTACCCATCGAAAATGGAAAAATCCGGGATGATTCCCGGATTGTAGCATCGCTTCCCTCGATTCAATATATCCTCAATCAGGGCGCCTCTCTAATTTTAATGAGTCACTTGGGCCGGCCGAAAAAAAAAGAGGCAGCCTCATCTCTTGCCCCTTGCGCCCAAAGACTCTCAGAGCTTTTAAAGCAGCCAGTGGCAATGGCTCCCGATTGCATCGGACCTGAAGTTGTAAAAATGGCCTCAGAGCTCAGGCCCGGTCAAGTCATGCTGCTCGAAAATTTGCGCTTCCATCCAGGAGAAGAAGAACCTGAAAAAGATCCTTCATTTGCAAAAAGTTTGGCCTCGTTAGGCAGCTGCTATGTGAATGACGCCTTTGGGACCGCCCACCGGGCCCACTCTTCAACAGCCCTCATCGCTCGCTACTTTCCCACTCAGTCCGCAATGGGCTTTTTGATTCAAAAAGAACTCCAATTTCTCTCCCCAATTCTGGAACATCCCCCAAGACCTTTTTACGCCATCATGGGAGGAG
>CAZIML010000211.1:0-2921 GCA_964540255.1 uncultured bacterium | reverse complement strand
ATTCCAAAATAGAGGGCTGAAACTACGATGCCGATCGTTTCAGGGGTATATCCTTCCATTTCGAGGCGGACCGAGACGAAGGTGTTGAAGAGGCCGCTCGCCATGATCATGAAAACAAGGCTCAATAGGGGAGCGGAGAGGGTTTTTAGGAGGGATAGCATATGACCTCATCTTCCTTAGAGGGGCTCTTTTTGAGAAGATGATTTTTTTTCTTCTTGAAAAGGGTTGAGGTTGAGGAGCTTAATCCACACTTTTTCAAAGAGGCGGCAGAGAGCTCCGTTTGCGAGGACGTTTGCCGAGGTGATGAGGGGGTCTAAAACGACGTTGAAGGCGAGGATGATGGCGATCATTTCGGAGTTGAAGCTGAGGTAGGTTTCATAGATGGGGAGCATAATGAAGATGGCTCCTCCGAGGACTGCGGCCGTGGCATAGCGGGCGAGAACAAATACGACGGTGAAAGGGAGCCAGGTAGCGAGGGAAGGGGTGTGTCCGAAGAAGTGGGTATAGATTAAAAAGCAGATGAAGGTGTTGGCAATACAGTCGCCGATTTGTTGAATGTTGGTCGTTGCGGGGATGATCGCTTTAGCAAGGTGCGGATTTTTCATATTTTTGCTTGCTCCCTCGATCGTCCAAGGCATGGTGGAGAGGCTGCAGCCCGAGGTGAAGGCGATCGCTCCCGCGGGGAGGAGGTTTTTGATCGTTTGGCGTAAGGAGCCGTCGCTTGAGAGAAAAGCCAGAAAGAGGAGATAGGCGGCGAGGAAGAAAAAGAGGAAGAGGAGGAGAAGGCCATAATGAGCCAAAAGATGATCGAGGATATGGGTTTCATGCATCCGGGCGACAAATCCAAGGACAAAGAGGGGGATGAGACGGGAAAAAATTTGAGTGAGAACCCATTGTGCCTTCTCTTTGGCCCGTTCGATCTTTTGTTTGAGCGGCTCTTGTTTCGCGAAAAGGACAAAAAAGCCGATCACAAGGCCGAGCAGAGTTCCTTTATCTGGAGACCACCAGGCGGGTTTTAGTTGAGGGATGCGCCAGAGGGGGGAGAAGCTTTCGCTCAACACGGGGAGTTGGATCTTGGAGAGGAAATGGGAGGCGATCTCTCCGGCTCCATAGGCGTACCAGACACTCGAGAAGTTGGAGACGGCTTCAAAAAGAATGAGCGCTCCGACAAAAAGGGGAGCCTTCGATTGGAAGGAGCAAATCGTGTGGGCGATGAATAGAAAAACGGTGATCGGGAGCATCCAAAGAAGAAGATCTTTGATGAAGACGCTGATGGCGTAAAGTCCTTGATGGGTTGAGAGAGATAAATAGGGAGCGATGAGAAGATAGAGAGCGACTGTAAAGAGGACTTGAACTCCTCGGTGTTTGAAAAGGGAGAGAAGGTGCATATTGCCTCACCTGTAAGAGCCCCAGTTTACTGGAAGCTCGTAATTTGGGACAATATATCTATTGGGTGACAAAAAGATTTGCATTCTAGATCTAAAACTGATTGAATCCAGAATATGGAGCAAGAGATTGAGTTAGATCTGTTTTTGGAAAATAGACTTTTTCAAGGGATTTCCAAAACCGAACTCCTTCCCCTTTACCAAATCAGCACTCGGGTTCAGATCGGTCCCGATCAATATCTGATCCGGGAGGGGGAAACGACCAAAGATATATTTTTTGTCTTGAGCGGCACTTTTAAGGTTTTAAAATATGATCCAGCAGCTCAACAAAGCCACACGATCGGTCTCATTGAACCCAAAGACGCAATCGGCGAGATGGCTCTTCTCGATTCAGGACCCCGCTCGGCCTCTGTTTTGAGCGTAACCCATTCCCGCTTAAGAAAAATCTCCTTCTCTGATCTCCTCCAAGCGATGCAGAAAACTCCAGAGTTGAATTTGCTGTTTTTGCACCTCGCCTCCAATGTAAGCCGCCGTTTGCGACAGGCGAGCGAGCTTGCTTTCGACGCCCTCAAGGCTAAAGCCGAAGAATATAAAACCCGAAATCACATGGGTTACTACCTGGTGATCATGTTCACGATTTTATCGGTGACGGCCTTCTCGATCCCCTCTTTAAGGGAGTTCTTTCATGAGACTTCGAACACCTCTTACGTGACGATCCCTCTCCTCTCCATCCTTGTTGCAACTATGTTCATCTCGAATCATTGGTTCCAATTTCCTTATTCCACCTTTGGACTCACTTTACAGAATTGGAAACGGGCCGTTTTAGAAGGAATCTTCTTTACGATTCCTTTGATGGGATTATTGGTAGGTCTCAAATGGTTCTTGATTCAAAATCAAGGGGTTCCGTTATTCAATCCTTATTTTCTATTCCCAAATCCAGAATTGCAGACGGTGAAAACTTGGATCATTTTTCAACTCTTTTATGTCCTCTTCATCCCTTTGCAGGAATTGACGGCGCGAGGGGGCGTTCAGTCGGTTCTCGAAAAGTTTTTGGCGGGCAAGTATAAAGTCCCTCTCTCGATCGGCATGTCAAGCCTCGTCTTCAGCACTTTCCACCTGTTTCTCTCAGGACCTGTCGGAGTCGCCGCTTTTCTAGCAGGCCTTTATTTTGGATGGCTCTTTTCTCGCACCCACAATCTCCTTTCACCTGTCATCGCTCACCTTTTGATAGGGGTTTGGGGTCTTTCAATACTAGGAATGTGATGAAGCATCCTACGCCCCTTCTCAGGACTTTCTTTCAACGGGTCGCCTCCTTGGGGAAATTCAATCCTAAGGGTGGGACTTATGAAAATTGGAATGGGAGCGATGGGTCGAAAGTGAGGCGATTCATAGAGCCGGTTGGGAATACTGAGCAAGTCGAAAAACAGATCGGCAGAGTGATTGAAGAGGCGATCAAAACAGGGCAAAAAGTCCGCTTCTCAGGCTGCGGCCATAACTTCAATGATATCGCCAATTGCAGCGACCTGATTGTCTCAA
>CAZIML010000210.1:1419-2940 GCA_964540255.1 uncultured bacterium | reverse complement strand
TCGCTGCGAAGAGCTACTTTGTCAAGGGTGTGGAAGATGACAAGGCCGTCGAGGCGGTTGATGAACTCAGGTTTGAAGTGCTTTTTCACAGCTCCTTCAATCTTGCCCTCCATCGACTTGAAGTCGAGGGTGTTTTCTTTCACGCCAAAACCTACTTCGGTCGACTTGCGGATCAGGTCGGCTCCGAGATTCGAGGTCATGATGATGATGGTGTTGCGGAAGTCGATCTTTCGGCCGACCGAGTCGGTGAGGCGCCCTTCTTCAAGAATTTGGAGGAGAAGGTTCATCACGTCAGGGTGAGCTTTCTCCACTTCATCAAAGAGGACGACCGAATAAGGACGACGACGGACTTGTTCAGTGAGCTGTCCCCCTTCTTCGTATCCGACGTAGCCGGGAGGCGATCCTGTCATGCGGCTGATCGCAAATTTCTCCATGTACTCAGACATGTCGACTTGGATGAGGGCGTCTTCGCCGCCAAACATATGGATGGCGAGGAGGCGGGCGAGGTGGGTTTTTCCAACGCCTGTAGGCCCGAGGAAAAGGAAGGCTCCAATGGGGCGATTCGGATCTTTGATGTCGGCTCTGCTCCGTCGGATCGCTTTGCAAACAGTGGTGAGGGCCGCATCTTGGCCGATGATTTTTTCTTTGAGAGTCTGCTCCATTCTGAGCACTTTTTCGGTCTCTCCTTCAGTGAGGCGGGTGACGGGAATGCCTGTCTGTTTGGCCACAATATTGGCGATATCTTCCTCGTCGACAATCGGTTGGTGCTCATCTTTATGAGCTTCCCATTCGGCGCGCGCTTTTTGCAGATCTTCGCGGAGCTTCTTTTCGTTGTCGCGGAGTTTGGCCGCTTTTTCATACTCTTGTTTGCCGATCGATTCTTCTTTGGCGACGCGGGCTTGCTCCACTTCTGTCTCAAGGGTCGAGAGGTGGGCTGGCTGATGCATCATGGCGATGCGCGCTTTCGCTCCCGCTTCATCGAGAAGGTCGATCGCTTTATCGGGAAGGAATCTTCCAGAAATGTAGCGATCTGATTGCTGGACGGCCGCTTTCACAGCTGCATCGGTGTAAACGCACTTATGGTGCTCTTCATATTTGGGTTTCAAGCCATTGAGGATGAGAACGCTCTCTTCGACTGATGGGGGCTGCACGATGATTTTCTGGAATCGGCGCTCTAAAGCTGGATCCTTTTCAATGTGTTTTCGATATTCATCGAGCGTGGTTGCACCAACGCACTGCATTTCTCCGCGAGAGAGGGCTGGTTTTAAAATATTTGACGCGTCGATGGCTCCTTCAGCAGCTCCTGCTCCCACAATGGTGTGGATCTCGTCGATGAAAAGGAGGATGTTTCCATTTTTCTTAATCTCATCCATCACCGCTTTGATCCGCTCTTCAAATTGACCGCGATATTTTGTTCCGGCGATCATGAGAGTTAAATCGAGCGAGATGAGCTTTTTCTTCCGAAGATTGTCAGGGACGTTCCCTTGGACAATCGCATGGGCAAGCCCTTCGACGATGGCT
>CAZIML010000210.1:0-1409 GCA_964540255.1 uncultured bacterium | reverse complement strand
CAACGCCTGCTTCCCCGATGAGGACCGGGTTGTTTTTGCGGCGGCGGCAGAGAATCAAAATGAGCCGCTCTACTTCATCTTTGCGGCCGATCACTGGGTCTAATTTTCCTTCGCGGCATAGTTCAGTCAGGTCGTGGCCGTAGGCGCGGAGGGCGGGCATCTTATCGGTGCCGGCTGGTTGGCCAGCTGAGGCGTTCGTTCGGTCTTGATTGGGTTGACGAGGAGCTCCAGGAGGATTGTTTGAAGGAGGAGTGGAGCCCATCGGAGGGAGTTGTAGGTTGAATGTCTCCAGCTCTTTCAATACCTCTTTGCGCACATCTTTCAGGTTGATGTTGAGATTTTCAAGGACTTGAGCGGCCACCCCATCCGTTTGGCGGAGGAGGGCGAGGAGAAGGTGCTCAGTTCCTACATAGTTATGGTTGAGGTTCGCAGCCTCCTCATTGGCAAAGTCGAAAACTTTTTTTACTTTTCCAGTGAGGGCAGGGTCTCCGTAGACTTGGATTTCAGGGCCAAATCCAACCACTCTCTCTACTTCAGCGCGGACTCCATCATAGTCAAGATTCATGTTTCTAAGGACGTTGACCGCAATCCCTTGGCCAAGTTTGAGGAGCCCTAGGAGGACGTGTTCCGTTCCTAAGTAATTATGGTTCAGTCGCTGCGCCTCTTTCTTGGCGAGTTTGATGACTTGCTTTGCTCTGTTGGTAAATTTATCAAACATGAGAATCCTTTTCCCTATTATAACCTTTCCGGTTTTTTTTCTCGACGTCCTGGCCTAAATGTTGATACCATTAAAGTTCTTTCTAATAAGGACTATCTCTTTCTTTGTGAAGTGAAATTTTTATGATGCAAATTTTAAACACCGGAATTCAATCCGCCGAATTCAATATGCTCTTCGATGAGAAGCTTTTAGAGGAGCTAAAAATTCCGACTCTTCATTTATATCAGTGGGCCCGTCCGTCCGCAACCTTTGGTTATTTTATTCGTCCAGAAAACCATCTCGACCTTGAAAAAGCGGCGCGCCATGACCTCGATCTGGCGAGACGCCCGACCGGCGGGGGAATCGTCTTCCATATATGGGATTTGGCCTTCTCCTTTCTGATGCCGTCGAGCCATCCTGCGTTTTCGGAAAAACCTCTGGAAAATTACCGCTTCGTAAACAACGCCGTTCTTTCGGCTGTCCGCTCCTTTTTAGATTTGAGAGAACCTCTTGAGCTGATTTCGGCAAACGCTCCGAGCCTTGGCCCCGACTGTCAAAATTTTTGCATGGCGAAGCCGACCCAATATGATGTGGTCTATCAGGGGATGAAGATTGCGGGGGCGGCCCAAAGAAAAAGGAAGCAGGGGTATCTTCATCAGGGGACGATCGCCCTTGGAAAGCCTAACTTCTCCTTATTGAATGATGTTCTCCT
>CAZIML010000209.1:0-2976 GCA_964540255.1 uncultured bacterium | reverse complement strand
ATACCCCTCTTAAAACATGCTCCACACCCTTTTCTGAAAAACGCAAATCTTCGGCCCGAACGGCAGGACTATTGAGCATATAGAGCCTCACCGCATCGGCCCCATATTTGGAAATCACCACCTCTGGATCGGGATAATTCTTCAGCCGTTTCGACATCTTGTTTCCATCTTCGGCCAAAATAATTCCGTTCACGATGATGTTTTTAAACGCCGGCTTTCTGAAAAGGGCCGCTGACAAGACGGTCAAAGTGTAAAACCAGCCCCGCGTCTGATCGATCCCCTCGGCGATGAAATCGGCCGGGAAACTCTTTTCGAACTCTTTTTTATTCTCAAATGGGTAGTGATTTTGAGCATAGGGCATCGAACCTGACTCGAACCAGCAATCGAACACCTCGGGAATTCTTCGGAACAGCTGCCCCTCTTTCACAAACGTCAAATCATCGATATGGTGCCGGTGCAAGTCATCGATCTTTTTCCCCGTGAGCCTTTCCAGCTCGCCGATGCTCCCGATCACCTTCAGATCGCCCCTCTCACCCCTCCAAAGAGGAATTGGCGTTCCCCAGTAGCGGTTTCGGCTGATCGCCCAATCGCGCGCATTTTCGAGCCATTTTCCAAAGCGCCCCTCTTTGATGTGCCCTGGCATCCAAAAAATCTCCCGATTCGCCTCGAGCAATCGATCCTTGATTTTTTCCACCGCGACGAACCAAGTTCTCACCGCTTTATAGATCAATGGAGTATCTGATCTCCAGCAGAATGGATATCTATGCCGTACCGTCCCCTGATAGAAGAGAGCGCCCCCCTTCTTCAATTCCCTTGCGATTTCCTTATCGGCATCCTTCACCAAGACCCCAGCCCACGGTTTCACCTCCTCGGTGAAGCGCCCATTGTTATCGACTGGGCAAACCAGCTCGATTCCCTCTCGTTTGCAGGCAAAAAAGTCCATCTCTCCGAACGCCGGCGCGCTGTGGACGATCCCCGTTCCATCCTCGGTCGACACCCCCTCCTCGACGATCACCCGGAAGGCATCCCTCTCTTTAAAGAACGGGAAGAGCGGCTTATATTTTTTCCCAGCAAGCTCCCGTCCCTTCATTCGCCCCACTACCTGAGCCCCCTCCTTAAAGTGGGCCCCCACTCTCGCCTCAGCCAGATAGTATTTTTTCCCCTCTTTCTCGACCAATACATAGTCGATTTCAGGCCCCACCATCAGTGCTAAGTTGGAAGGCAAAGTCCAAGGAGTCGTCGTCCAAGCCAAGAAATAGGCATCTCTCTCCCCTTCTACCTCAAAAGCAACCACCAAAGAAGGATCATCCACCTCCTGGTAGTTCAAATTGGCCTCAAAGTTGGACAAAGGAGTTCCCAGCTTCATTGAGAAGGGCATTACTTTGAACCCCTCATAGACCAGTCCCTGTTCAAACAGCTCTTTGAAGACCCACCAGACGCTCTCCATGAAGTTCAAATCCATCGTCCGGTACGTATTGCCGAAATCGACCCATCGACCCATCCGATCGACCGTCTTTTTCCATTCGCCCGTGTATCTCAAGACGATTTTTCTACACTCTTCGTTGAAAGCACCGATACCGAACGCCTCGATCGCGCTCGCCCCCGATAACTCTTTCCCCTTTTCGATCTCATTTTCGATTGGGAGCCCGTGGCAATCCCAACCGAATCTTCTGGGGACGCAAAACCCCTTCATTGTCTTATATCTCGGAACCACATCCTTGATGGTTCCAGCCAGCAAGTGGCCATAGTGAGGCAATCCTGTTGCGAAAGGAGGCCCATCGTAAAACGAGAACAACTCGCCTCCCCTCTCTACCGACTGTTCGAAGATCCGTTTATTTTGCCAAAAAGCCAAAACCGCTTCTTCTCTCTCTGGAAAACCCTCACCCTGTGTAAACTGAAACATAAGCTCCTTCAAAAAGCCCTTATCATAACCTATTGAGGATAAGAGGTAAAGTATCTCGATCGACAAAAACTCTAAATATGTTATAATGAGGGGGTAAAACCATGCTTTTACAACCCCGCTTTGGGAACGAAGGTAGTCTCTGACGAAGGGGGCTGCAGGGGGGTCTCCCCCCGACTCACTTCCGCGTTCAGCGTTTTGCGTTTTGCGTTCCTCTTGCGGGGGTGTCAAGGTTTCGACTTGGAAATGAAGCATAGGTGGCATGTAGAGGACGATCGGTTGGCCTCTTAAATCATCCGATCAAAACACAAACGACGACCACGAAATGGCGTTGGCTGCTTAAGACTTAACCGTCTTAGGTGCCTGGTAGCCTGAGATCTGACCGAGAGTTTCAGATGTCTACCATCATATATCTTGGTATGAACCCGACCCCTTTAGGGCTATCTAGGGAGGAGTTCGAGATAGAGAATGTCTAGTGGGTCCCGAGCGACGAACCTTTCGGCAAGATTCACTTAAGTTAAGGTACTAAGCATGTAGTCATCTGTGTAGAGTTTGCTAAGGACGAGAGTTCGATTCTCTCCACCTCCAATCAAAATTAAGGCTTCAGTTTAATAACTGAAGCCTTTTGTTTTTAGTGACATACACCACGAAATTCACGTCGAAAAATTCAGCTGCGTAAAGCTCATTTACGCAGTATTTACGCACTAGACTGGATGAAACTGCAGTAAAAACTATTTAGTTTTTAGCTCTTTCCTGCTACACTCTCCGACTTATACCAAGAGAATAAAATGTCATCTAACACTGTCGAGAAAGTTCAAGCCACAGACCTGAAAGAATACAAAGCATTCTTCAAAGAGATTAAAGAAAAAATCTTAACCTCTCAGGTAAAAGCTGCTTTAGCAGTTAACCACGAACTCATTAATCTTTATTGGGAAATAGGTTCTAAGATTCATTTCAAACAAAAAGGTGAAGGCTGGGGCGCTAAAACTATCGAAAATCTAGCCAAAGACCTAAAATCCACCTTCCCAGAGATGAAGGGGTTTTCTCTAACAAACATTAAATACATGGTTCAATTC
>CAZIML010000208.1:0-2995 GCA_964540255.1 uncultured bacterium | reverse complement strand
CAGCGACATACCGGCGGTTTACATCGCCAGTTGACCGATCGATAGATTGGCCAAGCCTCAGGATGTTCCGACTTGCGTTCAAGTCGCTGTGCTGGAGGCTACCACAGTTAGAACAAGAGAAACGATGCCGAGCCCGATCACCCAAAGCAAAACAGCAAGAGCAAGTCTTCGACGTATATGCAGGATTCACATACACGACCTGAATCCCTTGCGCTGCAGCTTTATATTCCACAAACTGGCGCAATTGATCAAACGACCAGCGATGGAGTCGAGACCGAACTCGAGTCCCTGCTTTGATTCTTTCCCGAATATTTTTCAAATCTTCCATAATAATCAGGGAGCATCCCTTCTTTTTTGCCTCTTGGACGATTTCTTTAGATACACAGTGATTCACGCATTTAACGTGGCGCTTTTCTTTGCCAGAGATATACCTCAGCTGCTGTTTTGCAGACTGAGAACCATTGCTTTGAAGGCGCTGTCTTGTACCCAAAAATCGGTCCCGATTCGCTCTAAGAGCCCCACCTCCAAACAGTTTTCCTGTGGAAGTGGCAGCCAAAACATTTTCTCCCAAATCAACTCCCATGGCCTTACCGGTCTCCAATGGCAAAACGTCGGGAAGATCGAGAACGAGGTGGAAAAACCACCGTTTGCCTTTTCGGACCAGTTCCGCTTCTTTGACGGCTCCCTGATCCAAAAAATTTTTGTGAAAACTACTGACTTCAAGCTCAATCCGAATACGTCCCTGCAAAGTGAAAAGAGAAAGCACATTCCCTTTGAGGGAGTAGGTCTTTTTGTCAAAATGGACAGAGCAACCATTCTTAAACAATACCTGCTTGGGGCGCTTCAGTGCTCTCAATGCGTGAGATACTTTAGCGATTGCATTGCAACACATCTGAGAGCCAAGCTTAGAGAAATTTTCTCTGAGTCGGTAGTAGCAAAGATGGTGCAACCGAATCCGATTGATTTCTTTTTCAGCAGCGGCGATTGCGGCAGCTTCGTTGCAAGCAGCGGAAAACATTGCCTGCAATTCATTCAAGGCTCTATCCTGAGTCTCGGATACTTGAAGCTTCATAGCAATCGTTCGTTTCATAGAGGCAATTGTATGTCACTGAAAGATTTTTTTACACTATTTAGGGAGCGGCGCTTCCTCCCAGCCATGAATGGCTGGGTTTCCGCGCCGTCAAACAGATGAAAACTAAAAAAGCCCGCTATTTGATTTGTCTATTGCTTCCCCTTTCCCTCTTCTCAGATTGCAGTCTTGGGCAGAGAATCATGCATGTTTCTGCAAAACACTTAGAAGGAAATGGAATTGGGTATAATCAAGGCTATACGAGTCTTGAGTGTTTTGTTTCGCCAACCAGCTGTTTTAAAGGCTCCTGGGTTCCCTTTATCGACCTAAGGGGACATCTTTTTAACAATGGAAACCCAGCAGCAAATGCGGGAGTCGGTGCTCGATATTTAGGCAAATACTCTTGGGGAATGAACCTCTATTATGATTATCGAAAAACCAACCACTTCCACTCAAATCAAATCGGAGGAGGCCTTGAACTCATCGGTAGCTTTTGGTCGATCGATGTGAACGGCTATTTCCCGGTTTCTTCGAATAGAACGTGCTACTCAAACAAATCTACGGCATCGACACAATTGGTGTCGGGAGGGTCTACTGTTTTTTTCTCTGGGAATAATCTATTTTTTCCTGGCAACACCTTGACTACGACGACAACAAATACCAAAAGATACGAATTTGCTTTTACAGGCGTTGATGCAAATGCAACTGTCCAAATGTTTGAAAGAGACGCTGTCTCTTTTGAACTTGGAGTTGGCCCTTACTACTATGCAGGCTCATTTAAGGAAAACTCCATAGGAGCAAAAGGAGCTCTAAAAGGGTATTTTTCAGAGTTTTTAACAATCGCAGGAATTATCTCCTATGACTCTGTCTTCCATTTAAGGGGCAGTGGTGAGCTTGCGATCAATATTCCCTTTGGGTTGCGTAGCTCAAAAAGAAAGTTGTGCAAGCCGGATCTATGCAATATCCCATCGTTTGTCGACGGACGATTCAATCGGGGGGCGAATCGATCGGAAATTATTGTGATGAATACAAAGAAGAAAACGGGGGTTACGAGAGTCATTGAAGCCGGATCATCTGAGATCGCTATCAACCCCGATACCGGAAATCCCTGGGTGTTTTGGTTTGTTGATAATACGAGCAGCTCCGCCGGAACATATGAAAGCCCTTTTCCGACTATGGCACAGGCGATTGCTGCCTCATCTCAAAATGAGGTGATCTACGTTCTCCCTGGAGATGGCACCACAACCGGCTTAAATGCCGGCTCCACACGGTTTACCATGAAAGATGGACAGTATTGGTTTGGAGCAGGGACAGCCCAAACAATTACGACCCAGAGGGGAAGCGTGACCATTCCTGCCATGGCAGCCTCAATGCCTCATTTTAAAGCCGATGACAATTCTTTTGTCATCAATATGGCTGATAACTGCACAATTTCAGGGCTGCATATCGCCATGAATTTAACGACTGTAGGATCCGTTGGCAATCCTATTTCTACCAATCCTGCAGGGATTGGGAGCGTCTACACCACAAATAGCGCAGCCACAACTCCCCCCTGTGTCAATCCGACTATTATCAATAATACAATTGTTTGTACCGGAAACTATGCCCGCGGAATTTACATTTACAACGCAACAGGAACAATATTACTAGATAATAATACGGTTTCAGCAACCTTGACCTCAGGAACTGCGGGAACGATAGAATCCAGGCTGATTCTCTCGAATCTCTACCTTAGTAACACTACGGGAGATTTTACTGTGACTAACAATACGTTTACAGGGTCGGATAACTCCGGAACGACTACTGGAGCAAGCAGAGGGTATAGTATGGATTTAGTGAGCGGAGGTGGTGGAGTTTACTCAATTCTTTTTGAAAATAATACGATGGGATTAAGCAAAGCAGCTTCTGAAGCTTTCTTTTCCACAC
>CAZIML010000207.1:0-3007 GCA_964540255.1 uncultured bacterium | reverse complement strand
ATCGAGAAATCATTCCGGGCGGGAGATAGTTTAATCTCAAACCGTTCGTTCCATCCGTCGAGGACTAATTTTGCAGGATCTTTAGCAAGGCCCAATCCTTTTAGGGCAGTTTCAGGACTTTTCGCCACCTCTTCCGGCACAGCTCCATCTGCGAGGGCGATGAGGAGAAGATCATGGAGCTGCTCAAGCCCCTGTTCTGTCCTGAAGGCTCTCCCTTTTTCCAAAGTTCCCTTCATACTGTAGCCAATCGTTCCGGTAATCAAGGTGATTAAAAAAATCACAATCATGATTTCAAGAAGGGTCAATGCTCTTTTTTTCATCATAAGTCTCCTATCCTGTTGCAAAAGAACTCACATCGGTCAGCGGCAAAAGCACAGAGAGAAGAACAAACCCGATGATCACTCCAAGAACAAGGAGCAATACTGGCTGTGCGACGCTGGCGAATTGAGTGAGCGTTTTTTCTAAATCTTCTTCGTAAATTTGGGCGATCTGCCTCATCATAAAAGGGAGCTTGCCTCCCTCTTCGGCGATCGCGATCATCCTGGGGATCAATGGGGGGATGAGGGGGTTGTTTTGAAAGGGGGCATGGATCGCCTCCCCTTGGGCAATTTTTTCTTGGGCCCCTTGAATCACTCTCTCCAAAATAGGATGGCGCATCACTCGGCGCGCCTGCTCGAATGCCTGAATCAACGGGAGCCCCCCTTCAAGGAGAGTCGCGGCAGCTCTGCAAAAGCGGACAAAAGCGACTTTCGCAAGGAGGGTTTTAAAATAAGGGAGGCGGAAGGAGAATGGGGCTATTTTCCCTTTGAGCCATGGGGAGACAAACGAACCGACAATCAAAGCCGTGACGAAAGAGATGAAGAGAAGGAGAAATCCCTTTGAATTGCAGGCAAAGTGACTTGCAGCAAAGACAATCTGAGTGAATGGGTGAAGTTCTCTTCCATCAAAAAGTTCTCTGAGAGAGGGAATCACGTAAAAAAGAAGAGAGGAGAGGACGACGAGGCAGAATCCACTTAAGAGAGCTGGGTAAAGGAGGGCCGCTACGATCTGTTTGCGCACATGGAGTTGCTTTGAAAGGAGTTCCCCGAGTTCGTTCAGCGCTTGAGTCAATCTTCCTGTTTTTTCAGCGTTGGCAACCATCGAAATATAGAGAATATCGAATACTTCAGGATGTTTAGCGAGCCCTTGAGAAAAGGAGAGGCCGCTTTTTACCTGATCGCAGAGATCCATGAGAAGCCGGTGGGCTTTTTGCCCCCGATACTTCTCTTCGAGAGCTGATAAAGTCTCAAAAAGAGGAAGCCCCGCCTGTAAAAGACGCCCCATCTCCCTGGTTAAATTGAGGAGCTCTTCTTTGGAAAGGGTCTCTTTGAGCTGCTTGCCGCTCAAAAGAGCGATGTGTAAAACTGCGATTTGACGCCGGATCAACTTCAATTTTGCATCTTGCAAACTATCTGCATCAATCGTCGCTTTGATTTTTTTCCCCCGATCGGAAAGAGCTAAATACTCATAGAGGGGCATTAGATCGCTCCTTGATCGATCCGGGTGACCCGTAACAATTCAGCGCTCGTCGTGATCCCCGCTAAAACAAGCTCAACTCCCTGATCAAATAATGTTCTCATCCCTTGTCCGATCGCAACTCTTCTCAACTCCTGCGCATCTTGGCTCTTCAATACTTGAGCCTTGATCTTTCCTCCTACCGCCATCAATTCATAGATTGCATGGCGCCCTTTGTATCCAGTTTCAAAGCAGTGGATACACCCTTTCCCCTGATAGAACGGCCCTGCTGCCTCAACTCCTAGCTCAGAAAGCTCCTTTTCTGCAGGAACATATTCCTCTTTACAGTGAGGGCAAATGCGCCGGACGAGTCGTTGAGCCACAACACCTAAAATCGAAGAGGCTAAAAGATAGGGTTCAATCCCCATATCGGCGAGGCGAGTGAGAGCTGAGGGTGCATCATTGGTGTGGAGAGTGCTTAAAACCAAATGGCCCGTCAATGAAGCCTGTATGGCGATTTCAGCCGTCTCACGGTCCCGAATCTCCCCAATCATGATTACATCGGGATCTTGCCTTAAGATGTGGCGCAAGCCCTTTGCGAAGTCGAGCTCGATCTTCGAGTTGACATTCATTTGAGAAATCCCAACAATCTTATATTCGACTGGGTCTTCGACCGTAATGATGTTGGTTTCGACATCGTTGATCTCTGCAAGAGCGCTATACAGAGTCGTTGTTTTCCCGCTTCCTGTAGGTCCCGTGACAAGAACGATCCCTTCAGGCATCTGAACCAAGCGCCGAAATTTTTGAAGAAGGGCCTCATCCATTCCGATCCGGTCGAGCCCTAAAACGACATTCCCCTTATCGAGAATCCTCAAAACGATTCTCTCTCCGTGGACGGTGGGGAGGGTACTCACCCGAAAGTCAATCTCTCGCCCCCCATGCTTCAACTTGATTCGGCCATCTTGAGGAAGGCGATGTTCGGCAATGTCCATTTTCGACATCACCTTGATCCGGGTTAAAATTTGGATCTGATATTCGCGAGGAGGGACATGCCGATTTTGCAAACAGCCATCGATCCGGTAGCGGACGCTGAGCCCATCTTCCCTCGGTTCAAAATGGATGTCGGAGGCTCCCTGCTGAATGGCTTCGACAAGGATCGCATTGACCATTCGGATGACCGGATTTTGATCTCCCCTTTCGAGAAGGTCGTATCCTTCAGAGGAATCTTTCTCCTCAACCCCTTCTCCTTTTTCAAGGTCGGAAAAAATGCGCCGGGTCTCTTCATCTTTTTGGTGATAGCACTTTTCAATCGCAGCTTCGATGGCGCTTTTGGGGCAAAAGAGAGGGTAGATCGATTTTTTGAGAAGGAAACGGAGCTCTTCGATCGACTCAATATCGAGGGGATCAGAAGTGGCAACGATCACTTTTTCTCCATCTTCATCGCCTGTGAGAACCCCTTTTTGCTTTGCAAAGAGATAGGGAATGATCGAGCGCTGCTCTTTCACAAGAGGAA
>CAZIML010000206.1:0-3013 GCA_964540255.1 uncultured bacterium | reverse complement strand
GACCCTGGTCGGCATGTCGATCTCTGGGTAATGCATCGGAAGGGTGTAGTATTGCCCTGTGAGGAAGAAAAAATGGGAAGGGAGCTCGGCTGTTGCATAGGCAAGACGGAGCCGAAAGAGGCGGCTATTTGAAACAATCGCAGTCCCATCGATGGTCGTAAAAAAGTCCCCCTCGACAGCCCCTTTCATTTTGACTCCATGGACGCTATCCTCCACTTTGAAGCCGAGCCGCGAGGTGCGGGCATCGAGGAGACTCTCCATTTTTTTGTCTGCGAGGTTGGTGTTTAACGGGACATTTGAGAGGCGTACATCGGCGGTTGTTCCGGCAATCCGGGTCTGCCCTAAATAGTCGGCTTTGAAAAATCCATAAAAGCCGATTTGCGTTGTCCCAACGTTGATGGTCATGTCTTTGGTGAAGTAAACCGGCTGTTTCTGATCCCCAGTGGGAAGATCGACGTTATATTCAAGAGGCTCTGGCGGCGGCGGAGTTTGTTGTCCATTCGAGAGGGCGGGAATCAAGGAGATGAAAAATAAAAAAATAGATCGCATACGGAAAAAATTTATCCGAATCGATCTTTTAACGCGACTGGATTTTACTGTGTTTCAGACCGTAAGTGAAGTAGAGAATGATTCCTACAATAAACCAGAGAATCATCTGGATCCAGGTGACGAGAGGAAGGGCCAACATTTGGGCAATGCAAAAGAAGATTCCAAGAAGGGGAACCCAAGGGACAAAGGGGACTTTGAATGGACGATGAACATGGGGTTCTCTTTTTCGCAAAACCAAAACTCCTAAGCAGACAATCGCAAAGATGAAGAGAGTGACCATGGAGACGAGCTGGCCGAGAACATCGACTGTGAAAGATCCTGCAAGAAGGATGGTCGCTACAGTGGCGATGATCGTTGCCGTAAGAGGTGTTTTGGTCTTGGGATGAATCGTCGCAATCGTCTTGGGTAAAAGGCCATCTTGGCCGATGGCCATAAAGACTCTCGTTTGCCCTAAGATTTGGACGAGTACAACGGAAGCAAGACCCGCTAATATCGCTAATTTAACAGCAGTACCAAGCCAGAAAAATTGAGGGCCCATCGCATCGAGAGCGACCGACATTGGATCGGGAACGCCGAGCTTTTTGTAGCTGACGATCCCTGTCAGAATGGCGCAGACGATGATGTAGGCAACAGTGCAGATGAAGAGCGATCCAAGGATCCCTCTCGGCAGATCTTTTTGCGGATTTTTCGCATCTTGCGCGAGAGTCGAAACAGTGTCGAATCCAATATAGGCAAAGAAGACGAGGCCTGCAGCCCGGACGATTCCGCTCCAGCCATATTCGCCAAAATGGCCCGTGTTTTCAGGAATGAAGGGAGACCAATTTTCAGGTTGAATGTGAGGAAGTCCCAGCGCGATGAATAGAACAATCGTGCAAAGTTTGATCACCACCATGATGCTATTGAAATGGGCCGCTGCTTTGATACCGATCGAGATCAGCACACCCAGAAATAATACTAAAAGCATTGCAGGGAGATCCATGATAGCGCCGCTTAAAGACCAGCCGGTTGCGGCGTCGTAGGCGAGCGGCGGCCCGCCCCAGTGGGAGGGAATCGAGAGGCCCCAATCATTTAAAAAGCTTTTAAAATAGCCCGACCAGCCTGCCGCGACTGTCGAGGCTGAAAAAATGTACTGAGCGGTGACAGCCCACCCGATGATCCATGCCGGCAGTTCGCCGAGCGCTACATATGCATAGGAGTAAGAGCTTCCCGCTACAGGAATGAGGGCCGAGAGTTCCGCGTAGCAAAGGCCTGCAAAAATACAGATCATTGCAGCTAGGACAAAAGAAAGGACGATCGCAGGGCCCGCATATTCGGCGGCAGCCTTTCCTGTGATCACAAAAATCCCAGCGCCGATAATAGCCCCTATCCCGATAACCACGAGCTGAAACCACCCCAGTTGGCGCTTCATTTCCTGATCGTCTTGACCTGTTCCGATGAAGTTTGCCTTCATCGGCTTACGCGCAAAGATCTTTTTCATCATATAAATTTCACATAACGAATATCGGGATTTAATGCACGAGTATTGTAACTGATTGAGATTTAGGTGTTTTATGGTTTGGATTAGTTTGTTTCATTTTAAATTTTAATGTGGTATAATTAAATAAAAACCAGGATGTTTATTGTGTGTAATATAGTAAAACCTATTAGTGCCATGCCTCGGCCTTGTAGCCCTTACTGGGCGGGAGAAGCTGATGCTCCAAACGATATATGTGCGAGGATCGGTCGGTTTGCTCAATCCACTTTTTGTCGAGTGTCGTTACCTACATGGGTCGTTGCAACAGGTGCTACGGTTGCATTTGTCTTTTTGGCTTCGAATCCTGTTGGGTGGATGGCCACGGCGATTGGTGTAACGATTCTTTGTGCAAAAGTCATCATGATCATCGTAGCGCCTTTGTTGGTGACGTCAGCCGCGACATATACAGCGAATTTCATCATAGACAGCAACAAGATATATAGGAAGAACTCAGAACCGTCGCTAGTCGGGCCTGCCGAGGATGAGGAAGAGGTAGTTAACGAAGTTATCGATATAGACAGCAACAAGATATATGGGAAGAACTCAGAACCGTCGCGAGTCCGGCCTGCCGAGGAAGAGGAAGTTAAAGTAGTTAAGGAAGTTATCGATACCGAGCCATTATCAAGAACTCAAACTCCTTTCGAGGCACGCGAGTATCACACTCCAAGCATTCGAAACAGCGAAGATTCGGATGAGTAGTAAGACTCTTTAGAAGAATTGTCTGACCTGTTTCCCCCTGCCTAAATCCCTTTAATTCAGTGTGCGGAGAGCGATCGGAATCGGCTCATTATTTTCTGAATATTCGATGATGATCCCGGGGATGTTGAGGGGAAGGCGGGAGTTGGAGATGGTGATCTGGTCTGGCCCAGGGCGGCCCCACGCTACGTCGATCCGGGCCCCATTATTCAATACCCGACTATATATAACCGTGGCAGGTGTGTTAGTGTCATT
>CAZIML010000205.1:0-3016 GCA_964540255.1 uncultured bacterium | reverse complement strand
GTTGTAATTTTTATTCGATTTAAAACACAATTGTTCGATGCTTTTCCCGATAAAAATCAAAGGCGCCGCCGGCAAAAGAGAGAAAATCTGGGGGCGTTTTTTCCTCAGCGCAGTTTGAGAAAAGAGAAGAAGAAATCAAAAGTAGAAAAAGAACGAACACAGGATCCCGCTTGTATAAAAAAGATACATCTTGATAGCATGGTGCGATTTTTTTTTAAACCCCTTTAGGAGTTCACCATGAAAGTTCTTAAGTCTCTCGCATTACTCTCTATCGCAGCCCCTCTTCTTCTAATGGCAGAAGGCGAAGAACATGTAGCGATCGGCTCTCGGCTGCCAAGCCAAGAAGCTACAGCCCAAATCGAAGCTGAAAAAGGGATGGAGCCTTGCGAAGAAGAAACGTTGGAAACGGCTGGCTATCTCTTCGACCGCTACCCCCCAGTCTATTATTCTCAATCACACCATTGGCTCGTCGCTGTCACCCTTTTAGATAACAGTGAATATACTCTCGAGCTGGAAGATGGAGCTGTTTGGAAAATCGGAAGCTACGATGGATTCAAAGCGCTGAGCTGGAGAGCCAATGACCCTCTCACCATCACTCAAAACACCCGCTGGTTTTCAAAGCACGCTTACCGAATCATCAATAAGGCCGATGGCTCAACTGTAGAGGCAACTCTCTATCTCGGACCTGTCGCCGATGGACAATACTCCCGCTACATCACTGCAATCGACCCCTCATTAGGCTTGATTTCTCTCAGCGATAACACCCAGTGGGAAATATCCCCTTACGATCGGGCCATCTTTAAAGATTGGGCTCCTCATGATTACCTAATCATCGGAACCAATAGCAACCAAAGCTTCTGGGATCAAACTCGGGAAGCGCTTCTGATCAACGTCAACATGAATAACGCAACTCGCGCAAGACAATTTTAAGGAGGTATCCCATGGTTTCACCAGTACGCCCAGGAGATGGAGGGGCTGCTCCAGTTAGAGCTCCTTTAATTTCTGATTTAGTTAAAGAGCGAGTTGCTAAGATAGCGCTCATTGCATTCATTTCTCTGGCGGCGTTTGCCATTCTTCCCGCCGAAGCGGCAATTGGAATCACAGCAGTTGCGATTTTGATTGGAGTGATCTCTTTAACCGATTGTGTCATCATCCCCGTTGAAAGACGCCCTTTCCCCTTCTTCGGATTTTGGCCCTCCTTTTTTAGATTGCCCTCCCCTGCTCCGGTCCATACGACATTGAGAGCTTACGGCCCTTATCCAACAGCGCCTAGAGCGTCATTCAGCCCCTCTGCAGTTGTTCATGGAGTTCCAGTTGCTCAGCCAGGGCCCCGGGTCGTTGTGGGATCTGGACTTCCAGGAGCAAGAGCCGTCTACCCGCCAGAACCGGCAGCAGCTCCGCGCCCTCCCGGCGGTCCAGCACCTTTTGGAACTCGAAGGGTTCCTGTCGGGGGAGGACATCAATGAGTCTTAGAATCGCTGCGACCCCTCCCGCTGAGGGAAAAAAGGCGGAAGATCCCCTCCCCCCTCAGGAGGGAAAGCTCCCTGGAGACCCAAAGCAAACCCAAGTTCCTGTGTGGGCGCCCTCAATGCCCCCGTCTCGCGTGCCAGTCGGCCTTAGAGGAAGAGTCGCACCTCTTCCTCCGCCAACAAGGGCGCCGGTTCCCGGTCCGCAGCTGCCCCCGCGGCCCCCTCAACAAGGACCTCGCGTTCCGGTAGGCCGAGGACACGGTAAGTAAACACAGATGAACTGTTGGAAGTGCCGAAAAGAGATCAGCGGAGTGAGTGCAAAAATCTCCTTCCGAGCTGTTTGCCCTCACTGCGGAATCGATCTCCATACCTGCACCAATTGCCGCTACTACATGCCCGGCAAACCCAACGATTGCGCTATCCCCGGAACCGATTCGATTCGGGACCGGGAGGCGTTTAACTTCTGCGAGGAATTCAAACCTAAAACAGACTCCCCGCCCCCTAAAAAAGATTCCTCTAAATTCAATTCTTTATTTAAAGACGATCCTTCTTAACTTAATTGAATGGAATTATGATCTGTAATATCATGCCCTCAATTAAGGACTCCATTTATGCGATTAGAAGAACTCTATCTTTCTAACTCACTTACTCTGAATGATTCCCTTAAGTATGATTTAAAAAATGATTCACCTCTTCCCCCTCCTGAAATCCCCCTGACGGAGGATCGATGGGGGTTTAATCATTTTTGGACTGAAGTTAAAGACAATTTTTCCACAGTAGAAGAGCTCTATGGAGCGATCCAAGATCTCTATGAAAAAATTGAGACGATCAAAGAGCGGTTCCGCCCTCAAACCCATCTCTTCCCTGAACTTACGATCGAGCCGAATGAAAAACGGGGGGTGAGCGGTTCCTACTTCATGGTCGACGAGGAGGGAAAGGCCCATTATATAGTGAAGCCTCTTAATGAAGATGCTGGGTGCATCCACAGCAACGGCTATGCAACTCCTTTCTACTCATCTCCCCTCCGGACCCACATCCCCCTTTATGAGTCTTCGATGCGCGAAGTGCTCGCCTATGAAATCGCCTGTTCCATCGGAGTGGGAGGGATCGTTCCAAAAACCTCGCTTGCGATCATCGAATCAGAAAAATTCCACCAATTTTCCGATCAGATCCGCGGAGATGAAAGGAGCCGTTATTTTGAGCTCTGCCCTCCGGATGATCGAGAGAAACTTTGCTCGGTGCAAGAATTTGTCCAAAATGGAAAAACCCTCTTCGAAGCGATCCATGAGCTCGAAGGAGCAGGGCTATCGGACGATGAAATCACTCAACGATTCGACCAAGATGACTTTGAAGCCGCCAATATCCTCCTATGGACTACCTACGACACCGATGGGCACATGGGAAACTTTCTCGTCTATCCGAAAGGGGTCGATGAAATCGGAAACGAGCTCCTCGGCCTGAAGAAAATCGACAATGGCCTTGCTTTCCCAGAAAAAAATCGGCAGCTGCGGAACAATCTCTCCTATCTCCCGAATGCAAAGCTCCCC
>CAZIML010000204.1:0-3025 GCA_964540255.1 uncultured bacterium | reverse complement strand
GAATCTCTTGATATTTTTCGTCGACCCAAAGGGCGGGCATTCCGAGGGTTCCTTTCGAGGTGATGAAGGGGACGTTGTATCTGCGGAGGGTCTCTTCGCTCTCGTTCGTGAGGAGGTGTTTCAAGATGATTTTGCCTCGGACGATCGGAACTTCGTTCAGGTGGATCGCATATTCATTCGATTCAAAGGTGGGGGAGTCGGTCCGGACGTGAACGCCGGGGAACCTGACCCCTAAATCTTGATAGAGGGCGTGGCGCATTTTGGGGATCATTTGATCGATGAAGGTGACCCCTTGCTTATCTTTTCGGATCATTTGAGAAATGGCGGAGCCCACTTCAAGGACGATCGGCAAGGTGAGGGCATAATCCTCGGGGCCTCCGCCTGCGACTGCATGTCCGGGGACGTCGGTGTCCATGGCGCTGATGCCGGCAGCCGCTTTTGCAGCGACTCTCTTCGCGTTGTACCAAAAGACGTAACCGATCATTCCGATCATGATCGAGAGGAGGATGAATGGAATGGCTGGGAAGCCGGGGATGGCTGCCATAAAGAGCAAAATTCCCCCGGCGATCATGAGCGCTTTTGGCTGTTTGAGGAGCTGCTCAGAAATCTCTTTACCCAAGTTGGCGTCTTTTTTCTCGCTTGAGACCCGTGTCGTTACGATACCCGCCGTGATGGCGATCATGAGGGCCGGAATTTGAGAAACGAGGCCGTCCCCGATGGAGAGGAGGGAGTAGATCTTGGCCGATTGTCCGAGCGTCATCCCGTGCATCGTCACCCCGATGATCAATCCCCCGATCACGTTGATGGCTGTGATCACAATCCCGGCGATCGCATCCCCTTTGACGAACTTCATCGCTCCGTCCATCGCTCCGTAGAGTTGGCTCTCTTTCGCAAGGCCGAGGCGCAGTTCGCGCGCTTGCTGCTGATCGATGGTGCCGGCTCTCAAGTCGGCGTCGATCGACATCTGCTTTCCGGGCATCGCATCCAAAGTGAAGCGGGCAGCTACTTCCGCGACCCTCTCAGCACCCTTTACGACGACGATAAATTGAACGATCGTGATGATCAAGAAGACGACTCCCCCGACCACATAGTTTCCGCCGACGACGAAGTTTCCGAAGGCGAAGATGATCTTTCCTGCATTTGCGTGGAGGAGGATCTGGCGGGTGGAAGAGATGTTGACCCCGAGGCGGTAAAGCGTCGTGAGGAGGAGAAGAGAGGGGAACATCGAAAGTTGGACCGCTTTTTGAATGTAGATCGCAACGAAGAGGAGGCAGACCGAAACAGCCAAGTTGATCGAGATTAGAAAGTCGATCACGTGGGGCGATACGGGGAAGATCAACATCATGATGATGGCGATCACAATCGCCGCCAGAATCAAATCGCTCGATCGGGAAATGGTGTTGAGGGCCCTGTCTCCGCCTAAAATTCGGGCTAAATTTTCGAAAAACTTATTCATTTCAGAAGTTCCATATTGACGTCTTGATTTCCTTCCAACGATTCGATCCATTTGAGGATCTCGGCCACAGCCTCGTAGGTATCTTCAGGTATATAATCGGAGATTTTCCCTTTACTGTATAGTGCCCTTGCTAAATCTACATTTCGCATGATTGGGATATTGTTTTCGACACCTATTTTTATAATTTGTTCTGCCACATAGCCGACCCCCATTGTTAAAATGAGGGGGGCCACCTCTTCGGGAGGGTTGTATTTGAGGGCCACTGCGATGTGAGTGGGGTTGGTGATGATGGCTCGGGCCCTCCTAGCAGATCTCGGCCCTTCCTGGTAGGCGATCTCTTGGAAAAGCTGGCGCCGCTTCCCCTTCACCATCGGGTCTCCCTCAGTGTCCTTATATTCTTGCTTCACTTCAAATTTTTCCATCTTCATTTCAGAGGCGAAGTTTTTCTTTTGGAAGGCAAGGTCGAAAAGACCGACGAGGAGAAAGAAAATTCCGACGCGGATGGCAGCGGTAAATAAAAATTCGTGGACGAGCATGGCGCTTCCCATGATCGGCATCAATACCGATGAGATAATCTGAGATAAGCTGTTCATGACGATCAAGTAGATAATGATCGCAGCCCCGGTGATTTTTGCGATCGATTTCAGCAGTTCGATCAATACTTTGAGTTTGAATTTATTTTTGATCCCCTCGATCGGATTGAGTTTTTTTAAATCAAACTTCATCGCCTCCATCGAAAAGACAGGGCCTGTGACGAGGAAGCTCACCAAAACCCCGACGAAGCAGACGATCGCCATGATCGGCATGCTTAAATTGAGAATGGTTTGCACTGCATCGGCAAAGTAGGCAGGGGCTTTTGTTTCGAAATCAGCTGACGTCTCTGAGACGGCTCTGAACATTTGCAGAGTGAAGGCGGCGATTCCCTCATACATGTAATTCAAGGCGGCGAGAGTCCCCATGATCGACACGATGAAGGTCATAGCGGCGGGCAAGTCTTGCGCCTTGGCCACCTGCCCTTTTTTTCGGGCATCTTTTAATTTTTTTGGGGTTGCCTTTTCGGTCTTTTCAGCCATAAGAGTAGAATAGCTGACAATTTCCCATATACACAAGGGATTTTAAAGGGTATAAATAATAGGCATGAAACGAGTCGCTCATCCCACTTGGATTGAAATCGATCTCACTCAATTGCGAAAAAATATTGAGATCGTTCGGAAGATGATTGGGAATCGGCTTCTTTGCTTTCCGGTAAAGGCAAATGCCTATGGGCACGGGCTGGTCTGTGTAGCAAAAGCGGCGGAACCTTTGGTCGATTGCCTTGCGGTGTCGTGCCTTCAAGAAGGGGTCACTTTACGCCAAGAGGGGATTTTAAAGCCCATTTTGGTTTTGGGGGCGATCCACGAAGATCAGGTCGACGATCTGATCGATTACAATCTCGAATTTTCGATCAGTTCACAAATGAAGGCCGATTTTGTCGCTAAAAAGTTGAAGAGGCAGTTGCAAAGCTCTCCGACCCAGCAAAATCGCCCTTTTGAGCCATTTTGCCACCCCGATCTTGAGCCCTACTCCCTT
>CAZIML010000203.1:0-3026 GCA_964540255.1 uncultured bacterium | reverse complement strand
GATGGCTGGACATGAGGTGATGCAGCTCATCGCCTTCAGAAATAAGGAGACGGACTACGCTGTCCTCCACCGATTTAGAGAAGCTCTCTGCGCTGGATTGCAAAAAGAGGGCGTACAGATTTCTCTCATCGATTTAAACTTTGCAAAGCATCAGTTGTGGCTGCTGCTTTTTGACCAATTTCAACATCCTAACGGGGCGATTCCTGCCTATGAATGGGAATTTAGCGATGTGAATCCTCCTGTTCAAGCTTGGTCTGTTTTAAAGATCTACGAGTATGAAAAAAAGAAATTCGGAAGAGAAGATTTTTTCTTTTTAGAAAAGTGTTTCCATAAGCTCCTTCTCAATTTTTCCTGGTGGGTCAACCGGGTCGATGCATTGGGAAATAACGTATTTGAGGGGGGGTTTTTGGGGATGGACAACATTGGGTTTGCCGATCGCTCGGAGAAACTCCCTCCCGGATTTCTCGTCGATCAGGTCGATGGAGTGGGGTGGGTGGCTCTTTTATGCCTGAATTTGATGAGGATTTCTCTTACTTTAGCGAAGAGAGACCCCGTTTATGAGGGATTAGGGATCAAATTTTTGCAACACTTCATTTATGTAACCGCAGCGATGAGGAAAGGGTATTGGAGACCCTATGACATGTGGGATCATCAGGATGGATTTTTCTATAGCTATTTCCGATATCCTGACGGCCATACCGAAGCGATGAAAATCCGCTCTTTGGTTGGGATGATACCCTTTTTTGCCTGCGACATTTGGGAAGAAGCGGAATTGAAGAAATTTCCCAACTTCTATAATTCGTTTCTTTGGATCATAGAAAAAAGGGAGCACCTCACTTCGAAATGTATTCAAGAAGTGAAAACAGAGTCGGGAACGGTTCATCTGTTTGGTCTTTTGAATCCGGTGGAGATGGAGCGGTTTTTGACCAACATTTGGAACCCCGAAGAGTTTCGTTCTGAATATGGGATGAGGAGTCTTTCGAAGTACCATGAGAAACATCCGGCGACGATGCATGGATTAACCCTCTCCTATGAGCCGGGTGAATCGGTGGAGAAAATCAAGGGGGGCAATTCCAATTGGCGGGGACCCATTTGGTTTCCGATCAATTTTTTGATGGTTGACACCCTTTTGAGGTTGGGGTCCGTTTTCAAAGATGAGCTGAAAATCAAGGTTCCCAATGAGGCTTCAGTGACGTTGACAGAGATGGGAGAGTCTTTGGCCAACCGGCTGGCTAATATTTTCAAAAAAGACAAAAATGGGAATCGTGCTGTCTACGGCGATTATGAAAAGTTTCAGCGCGATCCTGAGTTCAACAAATATGTCCATTTTCACGAACACTTTCATGGGGATAATGGAAGGGGTCTTGGTGCATCCCACCAAAATGGGTGGACGGGGCTGATTGCCAATTTGATTGAAGTGATCCGGAAATAGGTGAGGCTGAGATTTCTCTCAGCCTCTATGAATGCGATTAGAAGTCTAATTTGAATCGAACGGTGAGCCCTTGCAGATAGAGATTGCCCATCGGGGCGATCGACTGCGCTACCATGATGTCGTCATTGTAGTAAGGGAACATGTTTTGGTCGAAAAAGACTTGGAATCCGTATCCGGCCGCGATATCTAAGAACCAGCCGTGGCAGTCGATGTAGGTGCTCCAACCGAATCCGAGCTCAAGATCCAAGTGGGTTCTAACTGCAAGGATTTTGCTTCCGTCTGCTTTAAATGCAGGAGTTGCGACAGCCGTTGTATGAGCTACGTGATTGGTTGCTTTGGTATACTTGGTAAAGAGGAGATCCGCTTCGCCAAATCCGTAGAGTCGAAAGCCCTTTCCAAGAGTCCAGTTTGTATCGAGGGTCACTTCAGGGCCAATTGCCCAAGAACGTGTTTTGGATTTATTGACATTTGTATCAGTCGTGGTGCCAAAACCAAGAGTTCCGTTATTAGTGTAGGTGACGGTCGCATTTTGTCGAATCCATGCGGCTCGAGCGCCAAGACTGGGGCGGAAAGTGAGTTGAGTTCCGACATAGTACCAGCGGCCGAGATCAAACTCCAAGATGTCCATTTTCAGATCCCAATTTCCCTTCACCGAATTGTAGGCGTTGCTTCCTTGAAAGAGAGGGTGGCCCCAGTTGGGAAAAATCTGCTGGTTGGTGGTGACCGATGTATGTTTATTTTGCGATCCGTGGAACCATGTGTATTGACCCATCATGTCCCAGTTATCGTAATCGAAATAACCGCCGACCGCCACTTGAAACCCTGGTTTATAATCAAAGTCCATATTGATTTGAGTGCCGATCAATCCGTTGGGGAATGCACTGGCCGGGAGCGTTTCAGGGATTTGCGTTACGTTTACGCCAGCGGTTTTATTCAAAAGGCCCAAAGACATATTCTCTTGGATGGGCTGCAAGTAAATGAAGCTGGCTTCGACATAGGCGTCGAAGGGGCAAGCGACTCGGGTTCGAGCGGGATAGTCATATCCGGCATTGAGTAAGGGAGTGGCCCAAGGAGGACAGCATGGATCTTGCCCGGGACAGATTTGCGTTGGAGGACAGGGTTGAGTGCAGGGTTGCTCGCACGGCTTAGGGGGACATTTCGGGGCGCAAGGTTTTAGGCAGCTATTGTCTCCATAGAGACCGATAGTTGCTGTGAGTAAAGCCGCAATCCGGGCGGCAGATCTTTGTAAGATGGAATTCATTTTGTTCTCCAATACTTTTCTTCAGGCTGAGTGCCTTTTATTGAAAACTATCAGATGAAGAAAATGTGGGCAACATCTAAACGAAAACAGGCTGGGTAAAAACCCAGCCTGTCGAAGTGATCAAACTTGAGGAAGTTCAGATTAGAAGTCTAATTTGAATTTCACTGTCAAGCCCTGTACATACAGGTTGCCATTTGGCATTTGGCCATGTGCTGCTGCTGCTCCAATATCGGTGAAGTGGCGGAACATGTTTTGATCAAAGAAGGCTTGGAAACCATAACCTGCTGAGAAGTCCATATACCAGTTGTTGCAATCGAGGTAAGTTCCCCATCC
>CAZIML010000202.1:0-3169 GCA_964540255.1 uncultured bacterium | reverse complement strand
GAGTCCATCGGTGTGCCAGCACTTTGCTGTGCCCTCTTGTTTGTCTCCCTCGGTCCCTCTCTTTTGCTTGGCATTGCGACGATGATCCTCCCCAAAATCAAAATTTGCGTCCATATCCAGAGACGAATCTCGATTTGATCTACCAATTCACCCTTCCTTGTTTAAGACAATCGGAAGAAAGAGGAAGAGTGGGATTGAGGGAGTTTTTGTCCCCGCCTGAAGTGCAGCGGATGATTGATTTAGAAACAAAGATCATCCCTGCTTTACAAGAAAAATCTTAAGAGTGGAGAGCGGGGGCGCATAGAGAGGGGCCGCACAGTTTTTGCATGAGAAGCTTCATGTCTTGCGGGATGGGGGCGACGAGGCGCATTGGAGCTTTTGTGATCGGATGGTCGAACGAGAGGCGGTAGGCGTGAAGAAGATGCCGTTCATGATTTTCTCTTTTTCCATAGAGGGCGTCTCCTAACACGGGGGAACCGATGTGTTTGAGATGGACTCGGATCTGGTGGGTTCGCCCAGTGCGGGGTTTGGCTAAGACGAGGCTCATCTTGTCGTTGCACGCAGCCACTTGAATTTCGGTGATTGCCTCTCTCCCATCGGGGATGGCGGCCATCTCTTTCCGGTGGACTGGGTGGCGGGCGATCGGGATATTGATGATGGTGTTCATGGGCTTGCCATGGCAAATGGCAAGATAGAGCTTTTCCATTTTCCGCGTCGAAAACAGTTCGATCAGCTTCTGGTGCGCTTCAAGGGTTTTGGCAGCGAGAAGGACTCCGGTCGTCTCTTTGTCGAGCCTGTGGACGATTCCAGGGCGCAAGGGGTCGGAGCCGGGGGCGATCTCTTGACAGTGGCCCAAGAGGGCGTTGACAAAGGTGCCTGACCAATGGCCGGGAGCTGGGTGGACGACCATCCCTGCTGGCTTGTTGATCGCTAGAATGTGTTCGTCTTCATAGAGAATTTCTAAAGGGATCTTTTCGGGGGCGAGAGAGGCTTCGGGAGTGGCCTGAAACAGGACCTCAATTTCATCCCCTTCTTCAGGAAGGGTTCGCTTTTTGACCGGTTCGCCGTTGAGGAGAACAAATCCATTCTCGATCAAATGTTGAAAGTAGGTGCGGGAATGGTTCGGGAAGCGGGTAGAGAGGAATTTGTCGATTCGAATTCCCTCCTCTTCTGCAGAGATAAAGAGAAATTCATGATCATCGTTAGAGAGGGTAGGCTGATCCATAAAAACCGGCCCCTATCCTACCTCATGAAACCATTGGTCTCAAGAACGATTTTGATCGGCCTGGGCCGCCTTGTCGTCTTTTTTCTGCTGGTTGATCGCATCTTGCTCATCTGCAGCCATTTGATGCACGACGCTCCACTCTAGCCTAATGGTTGGGGACTGAACTTGCATATTTACCTTCTGTTGACAGTTCCATTCTATCACAAAAATAAATGATTTGCAAGGGGGGGCCGGTTTGGGTCTAGTGGCCTCCTATGTAAGCGCTTTCGAAGCGGTCGAAGCACCTTTTATCAACCTCTGCTAATAGGGTGTAGTTTTGCACTAAATAGGGACCCCTCTCCCGATCGAGTGGGGCCAGATCTCCCGCCTCTAAGTGAGCATCTCGTTCAACCTTCTCTACAAGCGCGTCGTAAAGCCTTCTCATCCTTGTAGCTATAGGCAATTGGGGATCTATCTCCCTGAGTCTTGAAGTGATGTCTGCTTCTCTGCCGTATTTCTCTTCTGATGCAAATATTTGTTGGTTATTCCAGAATAGGTCCTGTAACAGAGAGCTCATTGCATCCCGTTGAAGTTGAGAGGGATCATCTGAATTATTCGCGTATTGAAGCGTAATTATAGCGGGCCCGTTGGGCAATCTGGCGGTGTCCATTAAAGGATGTGTTGCAAATGACATTTTTAGCCTCGATTTTAATGTGTTTAGAATGAGAGGGTCAGTCCTCTTCGCCCCGTTCTCTCTTCCAGTCTTTTTTCATTTTTTCAGTCATTTTCTGAAACGTTTTGTTGATGTAGTCGTTCATGTTCTTAAGAAGGAGATTCATCAATTTGTTCCACTGGTCTGCTGTAAAGGTCATGTGGAGGAATGTGTGGGGGCTTTTTGTGTCGAAGCCTCCGGGGACCGGTTTCGATTTTTTCTCTGTGGGATCGACTGGATGGGAGCCTCCCGACCCTGCGGGGGGGACAGAATTTGGACTGTTTACCATAATTCACCTCTTTCTCTATCTTAACTGATGCATGGATTATCCAATAGCCCGCAAGTATGCCCTCCGTCTTCTTTCGATGCGAAACTACCATAGCGCTGTCCTTCGCCGCAAACTCGAGCAAAAGGGGTTTAGCGATGAGAGCTCCGAACGGGTGATCAATGATTGCAAACGGATGGGCTTTCTCAATGATGATGAGGCGATACTCAGGGAATTTCGACGAGGATACGGGCCTCGCTACATTGAGTTTAAGCTGAGGCTAGGAAAAGAGGAGGTGCGGGGAGCGATCACTCGCCAAATGCAGCGGGAAAAGGTGAGGGAGCTGAAGCGGAAATTAGGCCCTGGGGAAAAATCGATGCGCACTCTTCAGAGAAAGGGATTCGATCTCGATATCATTATTGAAATCTTTTCTTGACCCGGAGTAGAGTGATGGAATGTTGCCTGTTGGAATCCTTGGAATCAATTTCAAAACGGCTGAGCTCTGTTTGCGCGAAGCTGCGGCTCGGGCGGGACAAAGTTTAGCGCGCCAATATCCTTTTTTCTTTCGTCATCCAATCGTTGTTTTATCCACTTGCAATCGAACAGAGATCTACTTCAGCTCCGATGATTTGGCTCAGGTGCACAGCGACCTATTGGCGCAGCTCCGGATGAGGATCGAGGAGCCGTTTGAGCATCGTCTCTACTCTTATTTCGGCAACGATTGCTTCGCTCATCTTTGCCGGGTGGCTTCTGGATTGGATAGCGCAATTTTGGCTGAGACCGAGATTCAAAGGCAGGTGAAGGTGGCCTATTCGGAGGGGCGCCTTCTTCCTCCAGCGCTTCACTATCTCTTTCAAAAATCGCTCAAAGTGAGCAAGGAAATTCGAAATCAATTTGCTTTTGAGAGAAAAAGCCCGACTCTCTATTCGGCTCTCTGGAGGCTTGCTGATTGGAGGAACAAACGGATTCTTCTTGTCGGCTACTCGGA
>CAZIML010000201.1:0-3194 GCA_964540255.1 uncultured bacterium | reverse complement strand
CGTAGCCGATAGTTCCTCTCAATTGAATTTTCCCTTTTGTCGGTATGAGAAATCCCATTAACAGTTTGAGTAAAGTGGTTTTACCCCCTCCATTTGGGCCGATGATTCCGACAAATTCTCCCCGCATCACAGCCAGTTTTACTTTTTCGAGCACTGTGATCGAATCGTAAGAGAAGGAGAGGTTATCGATTTCAATTTGCATGCGCGTCTGCGATCAGGTGGGCTAATTTTCTCATGGTTTCGAAGTAATCGGCTGAATAAGGATCGATCATTTGGATGGGGACGTGGAGTTTTTCTGCGATGAGCTGAGCCCCCTTGTTATTATACTGGGGGAGGGCCAAAGCGAGCTCCATGCTTTCGGCAACCGCCCTATTTAAAATTTCTTCGAGATGTTTAGGCCGGGGATCTTTTCCTTCGTATTCTACCGATAACTGGGTGAAATCATATTCTTTGCAGAAGTAGCCGAAAGCCGGGTGGGAGACGAGGATCGTCCGATTTTCGACTCCTTTCAAGATGTCCAAAATTTCTTCATTGAGTTTTGCAAGATTGTCTTGGAGAACGGTTAAATTGGACTGAAATAACTCTCGTTTTTCTGGAAATTTTTCGCTCAGAGCTTTTTCGATTAATGCGGCTTGTTCTCTAGCCAGTTTAGGGCTGAGCCAGATGTGGCGATCCAGATGGTCCATTGAGCAGTGTTTACAGCCGTGATGGTGATCCTCTTCGATCAGTTCGATTCCATCGCGTAGGTCGACGACTGTGAGATTTTGATTTCTTCCCTGGAGGATGGGGATGATTTTTCCTTCGAACGGTTCGCCGATGCGGAACCAGACGGTGCCTTGGCTAACTCCGGCTACTTGGCTTGCAGTGGGTTCGAACGAGTGGGGGTTCGCTGAGGCGGGGACCACTGATTTGACTTCGAAGGCATCGCCTGCGATCTGTGCGGTCAAAAATTGATAGGGGGCGATGCTGACCAATAGGAGTGGTTTGTTTGGTTCAGTCTTAGGGGCCTTGGTGCAGGCGGCGAGGAGGATGCAGAGCAAAAATAATTTTTTCATCATAAAGTACCGGGTAAACTATCGCTTTTCCTTCCATATAATGCAAGGAAGTAGTAGCATATCCCCCTTTATGGAGAGATGTCCGAGTGGCTGATGGAGCTCGCTTGGAAAGCGTGTAAACGTGTTAAAGCGTTTCGTGGGTTCGAATCCCACTCTCTCCGATTTTTTCTCCGAAAAAAGCGGAGAAAAGGAAAGCCCTCCGGGGTCCCCAAAGATGCCTCGTCTTTGAGGTGGAGCTGCTTGGCTTTCCGTAGGGGGATGGACTTCGGCCTGGGGCAGGCCTGCGCCCCTTCGGGGTGCTGCTGAAGCAGCATCGAAGGCTTCGCCTTTCGAATTTTTTTCGGTTGAACCCGAAAAAAATCGCCGCCCCGGTAGACACGGGCTTTAGCCCGTGCGAGAGGGGATCCCACTCTCTCCGAACGAAGTGAAGGAAGAGAAGCGACCCACCTGCGTGGGTCGCGTGTGGGATTCGAATTGAGGGCGGTTGAACCCGCCCGAGATCGCCGCCCAGGGTGCACCCCGCAGGGGAGGTGGTAGACACGGGCTTTAGCCCGTGCGAGAGGGGATCCCACTCTCTCCGATTTTTCCTTTAGTCTCGTGTTGCGAATTCCCAAATATTTTTTCACCACCCGCGAACAAAGTTCGCTAGAGATCACAGAGTTCACAGAGAAGAAGAGGGATATAATCTCTTTTTTCTTTCTTAACTCCGTGATCTCTGTGATCTCTAGCGAACCCTGTTCGCGGGTGGTGCAAATATTTATTTAAATTAAGTGTTACTATTTGTTGCGTTTTATTTGTTGATTGTGGATATTAACGCAAAACAAACTTAGGTCGTTTATGTATACTGTATCTATCGATTTTTTAAATGAAGAAAAACAACCTATCGATGAAATGCATCTTCTAGCAAAGAAGATGGCGACGGATGAAAAAGTCGTTCGAAAGACTCTTGTAAAGGTTTGGAACCGGATTTTGGATAAATATTCCCATCCCGGGACTCCTCTTCCAACTCCTGAGGCGCTTAAGAGAGAGCTTTTAGGGATCGGGGTCGATGCGGCAGTAGATGCAGTCGTCGACGAACACTGGTTCGTCTTCACTTGGATGATCCGGGACGAGATCCGGACAAAGGTCGAGGAGGGACTCGATCGGATCAATCTGGCCGACCTGATCGAGGACGTGAGGGTAGCCCAGCATGAGCCGGAAATGATCCCCCAAATCAAAGCTCAAATCAAACGTTATGTGATGCAAGATTTTTGATTCTCTTTTTTTCAATTACTCCATCTGTTATACTCGCGGCGCTCAAGAAAGAGGTTCACAAAAATCTTTTAACCGCCTAAATAGGCAAGAGTGTCCTTGGAGTTTCTGTGAGATGCCCTTTTTGCAACCATGAAGAATCAAAGGTAACCGATTCGCGCGATGCGGTGGAGATTAACGCCATTCGAAGACGGCGGGAGTGTTGCCAATGCATGAAGCGATTCACGACGTTTGAAACCGTCGATTTGAGCCTTCAGGTGAAAAAAAGGGATGGAACTTTTGAGGATTTTCAACAGGAAAAGTTGATTCATGGAATGGATGCGGCTTGCCGCCATACAAGAGTGAGTCATGATCAGGTTCGTGCGATCGCCTACAAGATCAAATCGGACCTGGTGGCTAGAGGGGTCAGGGAGATCTCAAGCCAAGAATTGGGCGATATTGTCATCCGGAGCCTAAAAGAGACCGATGTCGTTGCCTATATTCGCTTTGCCTGTGTCTATAAACGATTCAAAGATGTTCGAGAGTTGCTAGAGGCAATTCAAGAATTGGAAAAAGAGGAAGCCACTCATGCCGCTGAAGAAAAGTGAAATAGCTCATTTTAAAACACGATTGATCGAAATGCGAAAACAGTTAATGCGAACCATTCAGGGGACGAAAGAAGCGGTGACCCAGCCCGATGAGGCAAAAGGGTACTCGCAACATTCGGCTGACGAAGGAACCGATGATTTTGTGAAAAATATCAATTTGGAAGTGACCAATAAAGAATTTGGCGTCCTTCGACAAATCGACCGGGCTCTTGAGAAAATTGAAGAAGAGACCTACGGCGTTTGCGACATTACAGGGGAAGAAATTCCAATCAAGCGGCTCGAAGCGGTTCCTTACGCCACA
>CAZIML010000200.1:0-3205 GCA_964540255.1 uncultured bacterium | reverse complement strand
GGGAAATTTTTTCTAAACGAAAAAATTGAACAAAAGGTGAAGATCCGATAAACTCTGAATACTGCGTCAATTCCAAAAGTGTGAATCTGCCAAGGAGGCGCCCTGAATTTTGGCCAGGCGAAGCCGGTGCGGAAGCAGCTCAACTTGAATAAGTTGAGCGATGGACGCAGGCCGAAATTCAGTGGCTGCCCGACGCTGGAAGATTCACACTTTTGGAATTGACGCAGTATATTATGATTTTTAGATTCTTAAATGTTAATGTGAGAATATTGCCCACCTTTTGGGTTTTCTTACTCTTTTTTGCCTACGAACCGAATCGCTCAATGCTCCAAATGGGGGTGTTGGGGTTGGTTTTGTTTCTCTCCTTGCTGATCCACGAATTCGGCCACGCGCTGGCGGCTCTGAAATTTGGAAAAGAGCCCGAGGTGGTTCTGGAGGGAATCGGAGGATATGCTTCCTATGACGGAAGGGGAATGTCCGATAAAGAACAATTCATTGTCACTCTTTGCGGCCCTCTTTTTACAGGGATTTTGATCGGTTTGTCTTGGTACTTGGTGAAAATGAGCCCTTGCCAAATCGGGGCGGTCCGCTTCTTCTTCTACGCGATGATGAAATTGAATGTGTGGTGGCTGATCGTGAATCTGGCGCCGCTCTTGCCTCTTGATGGCGGAAAAATGGCTTTGTTCGGATTGAGAAAATGGCTGGGCTTCGAACGGGGGGGATGGTGGGCTTTGTTGGTGGGAAATGGGACCGCTCTGGCAGGGGCCCTCTACTTTATGGGGTGCAGCAACTACTTGTTTGCAGGACTGTTCCTGATGCATGGATGGAGAAATTACCAACTCTTCGTGGCCGAAAAGGGAAGAGGAAAGCAAAGCGAATTCGCCCTCTACAATGAGGCGATCGGTTTAGCTCAGAGGGAAGAGGGTGAGAAGGCTAAGGCGATTTTAGAGAAATTGTCCCGGTCTAAAGATGATTACATCCGAGTGAGGGCCGCCGTAGCGCTGGCTAACTTGCTCGAAAGAATGGGAAATCAGGAAAAGGCTTACCAGACTCTGGAAAAAGTAGATGCCAAAAAGCTCGATGAGGGAAAACTCCTCTTGTGCAAACTGGCTTTTATGATGGGAAATTATCGCCTGGTGGAGCGCCACTCGATCGAAATCTATGAAATGCACCCGACGTTCGATGTGGCTCTCTTAAATGCAAAGACGTTCGCTTGCCTAAATAATGGAGTTTTCTCAGCGGCATGGTTGGGAACGGCTCTTCAGTTCGATGAGGGAAAGGCGAAGGGTGTTGACCTAATCCAGGATCCTGCTTTCGACGGAGTTAAGGATCACCCCGAATTCCAAAAATTGGCCGAGTCTTTTACGACTCAGCCGCAGATTTAATGAGTTGGATAAATCTCTTCAGACTTGAAAAAGAAAGAGATCTCTTTCTTGGCGTTCTCTAAAGAGTCTGAACCGTGGACAGCGTTTCGCTGAAGGTCAGTCCCAAAGTCGGCCCGGATGGTCCCGGGAGAGGCTTTTGCAGGGTCGGTCGCTCCCATGATCTTCCGATTCTGGGCCACCGCATCTTCTCCTTCTAATACCTGAACAACAACTGGGCCCGAGATCATGTAGTTCACAAGATCCTTGTAAAAGGGGCGGTCCTTGTGAACGGCATAAAAGGCTTCCGCTTGCTCCCGAGTGAGTTGGGTCATCTTGGCGGCGACAATCCGCAGGCCAGAGGCCTCAAAATAGGCTTCGATATCCCCAATCTGCGCATTCTCTACGGCATCGGGCTTGATGATCGAAAGAGTTTGCTCCGCAGTCAATAACGATGCGGCAAAGAGTAGATACTTCAACATATTAGGACCGGGGGAAAATCTCATTGGGTTTGAAGAAGAATGCAATCTCGGTCTTCGCATTCGCTAAGCTGTCTGATCCATGAACAGCGTTCCGCTCAATTGAGGTGGCAAAGTCGGCGCGGATGGTTCCTGCGGTTGCTTTAGATGGATCGGTCGCTCCCATAATCTCTCGGTTGCGCGCCACTGCGTTCTCTCCCGCCAAAACCATGATCAAAACAGGTCCTGAGGTCATAAATTCAACGAGCTCCTGGAAAAAGGGACGCTCTTTATGAACCGCATAGAATCCTTTCGCTTGTTCTTGCGAAAGATGCATCATCTTCGCTGCAATCACGCTCAGTCCTTCGCGCTCAAAGTACTCAATGATATTCCCAATCATATTCTGCCCAACTGCATCAGGCTTGATGATCGAAAGTGTTTGTTCCAAGGTTTGTGTTGTAGTTTGGGCCATTAGCTTCTCCATAAGGTATTTTGTAGTGACATTGTAAACCACGGGACAATAAATCTCACGAAGTTCTATTGGAAAATCGGAAAAAATCTTAAAATCAGCTCTTTTCCAGGAGTAAAAAAATGACTTACGGCGACTACCCAGATTTGAGGGGTGTAAAAAAAATCCTTGTTGTGAAGCTTAGACAGCTGGGCGATGTCCTCTTAACGGGGCCCGTTTTCGGGGTCTTGAGGAGGAAATTCGAGGGGGCCCAGATCGATGCTTATATCTATTCTGAGGCGTTTCCGATGTTGGAGGGGCACCCAGGGATCGATCGGTTGATCGGCTACGATCGGGGATGGAAAAAATTGGGGCTCTGGAAACGGTTGAAAAAAGAATGGACTCTTTGGCGGAAGATCCGAAAAGAGGGGTATGATCTCGTGATCAATTTAACCGAGGGAGATCGGGGGGCGCTGGTTGCAAGGGCGGCGAGGGCGAGGGTAAGGGTGGGGTTTGAGCCAAAGGGGAGATGGCAAAAGGGGCTCTACACTCATGTGGTGAAACATTGTCCGGGGTTGCGCCACACTGTAGAGCGCAACTTGGATGCTTTGAGGAGAATCGGCCTTTTCCCCGAATGGAGCGAGAGAGAGCTGTTTTTGAAGGTTCCATCTTCGATGATCGAGGGGCCCTATGTGGTGATCCATCCTACGTCGCGCTGGAGATTTAAGTGCTGGCCTGTAGAGAAAATGAGGCAGTTGGTGGAGGCGCTCTTGAAGGAGGGGAGGCGGGTAGTGTTGACTTCAGGGCCCGATCCGATTGAGAGGGAAATGGTGAGCGAAATCGCCGAGGGATTCGATGTGCTCAATTTGAGCGGAAAAATTTCCCTGAAAGAGCTGGGTGGTTTGATCAAGGGGGCGGAGCTTTTGGTTTGCGTCGAT
>CAZIML010000199.1:0-3209 GCA_964540255.1 uncultured bacterium | reverse complement strand
GTGCTGCTGTTTCATGAATTTTCCTGATCCACTCGTGCTCTTTCCCTTCGACTAAGGGGTACTGGGCGGCGATTCGGCCTAAATAGCCGTTTCGATCCAAGGATAAAATCTCCCTTGTGTGGTCAGTCCGCTCCACTTCCGCGGCCGTCTCCCTTAAGTTTTGGGATGTTTGCGCAAGAACTCCTAAATCTCGAGGTGATAACTGCAAGGCAATTGTAGATCGGAGCTCGGGTGGTAGTGTTGAAAAAGTAACCATGCCAAGAGATTCTAAATGACAAGTAAATTAAATACTAGTGTCTAGTTGGAAAAGTTCATGGTCGTTATTTGCGCCCAGATTTCCCTGTATGGCAACGCGCGGAACGCGAAACCTAACTTGAGATAAGTTGTTGAGCGCGAGCGCTAAGCCAGACTGGGAAAGATGGGTCAAAGAATGACCACGAACTTCTGCAACTAGACACTAAAGAGAAAAGGGGAGGAGATAACTGAAGAGGAAGCTGTTGACCTGCTCGGGGCATGATTTGGCAAGAACCCGCCTTGCATACTCAAAGCGAAGAGTTCCCCATACTCCGATCCGATAGCCATACCGAAAGGCGAGATCGATCGACTTTTGCCTCACTTTGGCATACCCATTGAAATCGTTTATGAAAATAGTGGTGTGGCGCCCATATCCGTTGCTCCCAGAGGCAAGAAAGGCAAACTTGTGTTGATCATCATAGTTGGTCTCAAGAGCAAGAATGGCCCGAACCCAGGGGGAGCCTCGGTTCGCATGCCCCACCGCTCCATACCCCCAAAAACGCCATGCCCAGTAGCTCGATACATCAAACTCCTTCCCAAAGGCAAAGTTCAACTCAAAGTCAAAGTTGGCGTGAGAGGGACAGCTCACATCGCGAAGCGATGCGGTGTTCGTAAAACGGACGTTGGCTCCAGTCGCAAGGCTGATCCGATCGCCAATGATGTCGTCAAGCCAAAGATAGCGCCCTTGAAGGGCGATCGACCGAAAGTTAAAGTCCTCTTTACTCGTAGCTGCGACCTGAAGATCGGTATCAACGCTCCACTCAGGAGTGGGAGAAAAATCGAGCCCAAGATAGCCGACGTTCGATTGAAATGTGTAGTTGAGCTGAGGAACTCCATGCTCCACTTTATTGAAAAAACTGTAGGCGTAGCTCCCCAAAAAATGAAACTCTAAACAATCGCCAAACCAGGGCTGCACCTCAAGGGAAGTGGCGAAAAGAGGGAAGAGTAGAAAAAAGAGGCGCCTCATTCCAGTCCCATTTCGTTCAACCACCTTTCTGCATCAAGTGCGGCCATGCAGCCCGTTCCAGCCGCAGTGATCGCCTGTCTATAGGTGGGGTCTTGAGCATCGCCCGCAGCAAAAACTCCTGGGCAAGAGGTGCGGGTCGAGCCGCTTTGGACGACAATGTATCCCACTTTATTGAGTTCGATTTGCCCGTTGAGAAATCCAGTGTTGGGCTGGTGGCCGATGGCAAAAAAAACGCCTCCAGCTTCCCTCTCTTCGGTTTTTCCGGTGACGAGGTTTTTGATCAAAACTTTCCGAACGACTTGATCGCCTGAGATTTTTTCAATGGCGCTGTTCCAAAGAACTTCGATTTTCGGATTCTTGAGAGCTCTTTCGGCCATGATCTTGGAAGCTCTGAGTTGATCGCGCCGGTGGACGATCATCACTTTGCTCCCATATTTTGTGAGAAAGGTGGCCTCTTCCACAGCACTATCGCCGCCGCCGATCACAAAAAGAGGGCGATTTCTGAAAATGGGAGCCGCTCCATCGCAAACAGCGCAGGCAGTCACCCCTTTTTGCCAAAACTCCCCGTCCCCTGCCCCTTCGATTTCGAGCCGCTTCGCAGTGGCTCCAGTGGCGAGAATGAGGGCGTCAGCGGTAACTTGAGTCGTCGCGCCTCGAACGATGTAGGGGCGCTTCGAGAGATCGACTGAAAGAACATCTTCAGTGAGAATTTTCGTTTCAAAGCGAAGCGATTGCTCCCGAAAATTATTCATGAGCTCAGGGCCTGAAATTCCGTGAGGAAATCCGGGAAAATTTTCCACTTCTGTGGTGGTCATTAATTGTCCGCCGGCAGGGCCAGACATGAATCCCTCAAAGAGAAGGGGATGCAAATTTGCGCGGGCCGCATAGATCGCCGCCGTGTGGGCGGCAGGACCCGATCCGATGATAACAAGTTTCCGTCTTTCCATGAGTCAAAACACCTAATGAGAGATTGTTCATTTTTACAACGAAAAACGAGTTTAGCTCAACTAGAATTGTTCGGAAAGTTCTCTCGATCTTTTGGCTGACGTTTCAATCACAGACTGAAATTGGTCGCCAAGGTGGGAGGTGCTCATCACTTTGAGTCCCGCTTCAGTTACTCCATTCGGAGTGGCAATCTGATGCAATAACTTCTCAGGCTGAGCTCCTTTTAGGATTAATTTGGCAGCTCCCGCAAAGGTTTGAGCAGCCATCTTGAGCGCTTTTTGATATTCAAGCCCCTGTTTTTCTCCAGTGCGGGCCATCGACTCGATGAGGCGAAATACAAAGCCGGGGCCGCTTCCAGCAATCGCACAGGAAATATCCATGAGATTTTCGGGCACTTCAATCACTTCCCCCATGCAAGAAAAAAGGAGGTGGGTGGTGCTTTTAAATTCAGAGGAAGAATGGGGGGCATAGGTAAAGACGCTCATCCCCTCGGCCACTTCCGAAGCGATATTAGGCATGATTCGGAGGAACTGATTTTTGTTCCCAAGGATTTTTTGATAGGCGCTGATCTTGAGTCCCGCCATGACGGTCAGGATCATCTTCGATTCATCGATCCCGATCCGGACCATCTCCTTCAAGAGAGGTTCCGCTTGGTTGGGCCTGACGGCCAAAAGGAGGAGATCGCTCTCCCGAACCAAGGTTTCAAGGCTCGTCGCCGTGATCCCAAACTCCCTTTCATTCTCTCTAATTTTGTCTCGATCTCGTCTTGTGAAATAGACGTGGGAGCGAGGAATGAGCTTCGCTTTGTCTATGGCGCGAAAGATCACTTGAGCCATATGGCCAAAGCCGATAAACCCGATCCGGTACTCTGAAATCTTCATGAAATTTAAAATAGGTTTTTTTGCATTTTTCTCATAGGGAAAAATCATCTTTCACGTACAATGAAGTTTAGAAATTCGAGGGGGAATTGCTAAAGATTTTTCATAAGGTATTTGGACTTTAC
>CAZIML010000198.1:0-3231 GCA_964540255.1 uncultured bacterium | reverse complement strand
CTAATTTGAAAGAAGGGGGTTGCGTTAAGAAGATCCCCCTTCTTATGAAGGGTCTGAATTGGAGGTGGAGAGAATCGAACTCTATCTAGATTATATTAATCAGCACAATCAGAAACAATCAACAGTAAGAAAATCAAAGACTTAAGTGCGTATCGTTTGTTTTGGTTGATGCTGTTTTACGTCAGTTTTTTCAGGTCTAGTGCGTAAAAATTGCGTAAAGCGTATCCTGGTTGATTCAATGAAAATTATAGGTTGACCATTGACTATCTTGAAAACTTATCTCGTGCATCGTATTTCAAAAGAAGTAAGTCTGAAAGCTCTCTTGGACCTATTAAGTAAGTCTACAAATGTAGAATTAATTCGTATTCTTTCACGTGTAGGTAAAATACTCCATAGTTCGAAAAATATAGAGAGTGCGCAAACAGAATTAATGAATTTGTATTCTTCGCAGAAAATGAAAACAGATCTGCTTATTGATAAAGCGGCGAATGCTCCTACCGTTCTTTTTCATCGTTGTAGCTTAAAGCTAATCGACGAATTGTTACGTATCCAACCAATTGAAACTGGAATGAAAATTCATACTAGAGAAAGCGTTACTTCTTATACATGGAATGGTTATGTTTTATTGCCATCAGGACTGGTTGCTGATTATTCATTAGTTGATAATCTCTTTTTGCTTGCAAATACCCTTGTTTACCACCTTGAAGGAGAAAAACCTCCTATTAAAATGGAAACGTATTCGGAGAAAAACAAACTATTCTATAGTAGATTAGATGTAGACGGGTCTGCATCAGTGGGGCGTGCATACATGTACTATCACCAAGGTTTATCACAAAAATTGGAAACTATTGGAATAGACATAGAAGAATACCTGCAAGCGGTTTTTTCTTTATGTGCCCACTTAGAAAATAATCAGTTTATCGAAATAGAATTGCCACAAAGTATCAATAAATTGCCCTCGAAATTCCAGAAGATCCTTTCAGACTATTTGCCAAAACTGGCTTTCAAACTTCAAAGCTATGACTGGGATTTTAAAAACGTCCAACAAAACTTACATAAATTGTATTTTAACGACTTTTTTTGCTGCCAGAAACCATTAATAGAGATTCATTCTAGGTACTATTGTCTTCAGGCTAAGTTTCTTTGGGCGGCTCTTGCGGATCTCCCATTCTATCTATTATTGGATGCATGTAAAAAAGACAGTTCGAAGGTGAAACATCTGGGAGGTTTATGGGGTAAGGCTTTTGAAAATAGTTTTGGCCAGCTTTGCTCTAGAGTTTTTGGAGAGGAAAACTGTATTAATTATACGTGTAAATCAAATTATAAAAGTTTGAATATCAAAAAAGATGAGCATTCAATTGGAGATCGTTTTGTTTTTATAAAAGAAGATGTTCGGCTTATTTTTGAATTTAAAGGGGCTTTGCCAACAAATGAAATAAAGCTCGGAGATAGAGATAAAGCTATTTCCAAATTCATTGATTTAAAAAATGAAGAGGGTATTCCTCAATTGGTGAGGGATGCTTACATATACAGAGAGGAAGAGTCTTATGAAGGCCTTCTCTTTATCATATTAATCTGTAGAGGACCGATTCCTCTTACTACTGACTTCGATAGCGATCTTCGACATTATTTAAGTAAGCGTCGAGACTATAATAAATATCTGGAAAACAAGTTAAACATGCCTCTGATTTATCTAGACGCTATAGCAGCTGAGCTAATTTTCAGTGCTATTATACAAGGCATACCTGTAATGGAGATACTTCCTGATCTATGCGGAGTGTCTCCTTCTAAGATTTTACCCATGATCAAGGAAAAAGTGGAGAAATACAGTTACAGGTTTTCATTTCATCCTCTTTATTCCGAGGAAGTCAAAAAAATCTCAGGAACTGCCCGATCAATGTTTAGCGATTTTGAGATGGTATAAGATCGCCTACTGAACAATCTAAAGCTGTAGCCAAATTGACTATTGAGGTAAGAGAAGGGTTTCTTTCGGCTCTTTCAATTCCACCAATATAATTTACATGGAAGTTGGACCTTTCTGCGAGCTCTTCCTGAGTCAAATAGAGATTTCTTTTTTCATGGTTTTGTCTCTGTGTGCTCCTATTTCGGGATAAGACCTTCTGCGAAGTTGAGATATTTGATTGTTAAATATCTGACAAACAGACAACCCCCATGGGGGATTTTCTATTTGAGACTCAGAATAATTTTCGTTTGTATACTCGCCAATTACTCTTCTCCAAAATTTCGTTGCTGATTCAGAACCTGAAATTTGCCTTATTCGCCACGGCCCAGGATGTTGATCAAACACGGCAAAAGCCATATTTTTACCAATCATTTTATTTCTGTAAGCAGGAATAACATAAAAGTCTACGATCTCAAAATAATCATCAATTGACTCGACAATCGAAAAACCAACTATCTTGGAGCCTTCTTCCCAGTAGTAACCGACATTTGGAGTGCGCCAATCGACGTCTATAGAGTATTTTCCGTCTTGATTTTTCTTTTTCCCCGAGGTGGGTGAAAATTCATCTTCGTAATCCTGAGCTAATTCATCGAAAATATGAGAATTCGATTCGCTAATCAGTTCTAACATATATCCTCTATGAAAAGATCAGATTCTTTTTGAGTTCTGAAGATAAGAAAATCAGTCTGAGGATATTTGTCTCTCAGTTCTTCGATTCGTGCTCTTTTTTCTTTATCAAAGTTCCAAGTGTATTTCAGGAGTTCCCAGTTGATGGCTCGTAAGCCGCCAAACTCTCGTTTGTAGTTAAACAACCTTTTGAAAAACCTCCAAAAACAGACAAGTCGGGAAAAGTGGAAATATATCAGAACATCAGCCTTAGCAAATCTCATTTCAAAAGTCGAAAAAGAGCATCCCTCAACAATCCAGGCTGTTTCCTCAAGCATAGCCTTTTGAGTTTCTATGAATTCTTGTTTATCTCTTTTCTTCCCGCCAGGCTCAAACATGTGTCTGTCCAGGTGGTGAACTGGAATATCTAAGATTTTACCTAGCTTAGAGGCAAATGTAGATTTTCCACTCCCAGGTAGACCAATCAGCGCAAACTTTTTGGGGTGAGTATTTTTCATAACTGCTTATCCGCTTCAATCATTCTCTAGTCTCGAGCTCTTGTTCGATTTGCTCAATGCTTGGTAAAGACCCTTTTAACTCATCGGGGAGCGATTCTATGATCTTTGCTTCATACTGAGATATGCCGATGGGTTTATTAACAT
>CAZIML010000197.1:0-3294 GCA_964540255.1 uncultured bacterium | reverse complement strand
GGGAGCACCAAACGTTAATGGATTTAAGTTGATTATGCAGCAAAATCCTTAATCTAATAAAAAACCTTAAGAAGTTTAAAAATAGCAACAACCTCTTCATCTCCTTTGAGAGAAAGATCTGTATCTTTGCAGCATTTTTCCAAATATCCATCTAAAAACGCTGCCGCGTTTTTTCGTCGTCGAAATTTTTTTCAAAAATTTGCAGACAATCCGACGTAGTTAGAACTTTCGATTGGCAAAAACTCAAAGAAAAACTTACAATTTTCTCACTAAACACTCACAAACTGGTAGGAGTACTTGCCTATGGATCAAGCTGTTGATTCAACCCTAGTCCCTGCTTCCCCCTCTTTTGAAGCCCTAAAAAAGCACAACCAACACGGTGTAGAGTACTGGAATGCAAGGGATCTTCAGCCCTTTTTGGGCTATTCTCACTGGAGAGACTTTAAAAATGCGATCAAAAAAGCCGTGGAGTCTTGCCAACAGTCTGGGAATGGTCCGAGCCATCACTTTGCGGACGCCCGCAACCCAATCACTAGTGGCAAAGGACGCATCCAAATGGTTGAGGATTACCACCTTTCACGTTTTGCTTGCTACCTCATCGCTCAAAACGGTGACCCCCGAAAGCCCGAAATAGCCCAAGCCCAAAAGTACTTTGCCATCCAGACTCGTCGGCAAGAAATTTCAGAGCAAATGGCTGCGGACTTGGAGAGACTTGAAATACGAGAGCAGGCCTCAGTCGAGTTTAAAGCTTTATCTGGCGCTGCAAGGGAAGCAGGTGTTCAAGACAAAATGTTCGGCATCTTCCATGATGCAGGCTATGTCGGGTTATATGGAGGGCTTGGGGTAGATGCAATTAAAGCTCGTAAAGGGATACCACCCAAAGAGAATCTAATGGACCGCATGGGCACTACTGAATTGGTCAACAATCAGTTCCGCATGGTTCAAACACGCGAAAAACTTAAACGAGAAGGGATCAAAAATCAAAGAGATGCAATTGAGACTCATGAGGCAGTTGGAAAAAGAGTACGTGCAGCCATCGAAGAAATCGGCGGGACTATGCCAGAAAACATCCCCCCTGCTGAACCCATTAAAGCTGTCGAGAAACGATTCAAAACAACTCCGACTCGAGTAACTGTTGACCGTAAGGACACGTTAGGAATTGCAAACACCTTAGACACAAGCAAAGAGTAATATTCTTTTCAGTCGCGACTCGTTGGAAATAGCTCGATGACAAAAAATAGTTTGTGAAAATAATAGAGTTGCTTATGCTGTTCTCGCATCAAAACAGAGCGAACTATGACATGGAAGATTCAGGACAGAGTTTTCGACGGGACTTGGAACCAAATAACCCATTTTCTCAACGCAGCCGTAGGAGATTGTAGCCGCCGCCAGAAAGCAGAACTCTCGGCTAATAAAGCTGTTTATCACTTTATCCAAGACTTGTTTGGCCGATCTTTTTTTAAAGATCCCCTAAAAGCAAAAATCGCTGCCCTCGATGAGCCTGGCATCGACGAGGCTGGTATCGTAATTTATAGACCTCAAATAGATAGAGCCATTGACAAACTTTTAAGCAGTCTTCCCAGGAATACCCAAGGAAATGTCAAACACTGCTCAAGCTGCCAATGCAATTCTGTTCACATGGGTCCAACAGATAAGCAGAAAAGAGTTGTGGAGGAGAACATTGCCTCCATTTACCAATTGGCCCAGAGATTTATGGCAATAAAGACATAACGCAATACGTTCGCTTTTCAATATCTATCGAGCCCCAAAAACGGCAAATCTTTGCCGTTTTTGCCGGCGACCGGACTCCGGGACTCCCGCCGACTCGATTTGCCGGACGACGGCAAATCTCATTTCGAGTCCTAAAAACGCTGCCGCGTTTTATCGCCGTCGAATTTTTTTCAAAAATTTGCCGGCGACCGGACTCGAACCAGCACCTTATTGCTAAGAGTAGATTTTGAGTCTACCGCGTCTACCAATTTCGCCACGCCGGCTTATTTGCGTGAGCTGCCATTCTATCTCATCGAGCCATTTTTATAAATAACTAAGATCGAGGATACCCTTGATTCGCACGCGCCCACTCGTACATCACACGCTCCTTCCCCTCCCGATCATACCTCACCTGAATCGATATGTATGGATGGGGATGCCGATTGTCCCCGTCTCGCCCCTCCGACTTCGAAAAAAGCTGCACCAATATCTCCTTGTTCATCCAAGGCTGAATGGAAAGCTCGCTCTTCTCAAGCCTCTTAAATTCAAGACTCTCCTTCTCTGACTTATAGGCGGGGGTCTCCTGAAAATATTGCATCAGAAGCCCAACAATCTCCTGAGGCCGCTCCTCCATCCCCTGAACGTAAAAATCGACCTCCGCTCCAATCTGATGCTTCGATACGCGGTTGCTCTTTGAGGGGTCGGCGTAGGCGTTATGGACTGGACACCGATGGCCGCAGGTAATCACCACCCGCTTCCCTGTCTTTCTCTGCACATAGTTGAGAAGCTCGATGAGGATGGGATAGACGTTTTCCTTCCCCCGAAGGATCGGAAGCCCATGCCGACTGTTCCCACCGCAGTCGGCAAGAGGGACCGGGGCAGAGGGATCGTTTAGGTCGAGGATGGGGGGGTTGAAGGGATTCCCCTTACACCGAAAAAAATCTTTGGTGATGCGAGGAAGATTGGCCTCCGACTCCCAAGGATAGGAGGAACGAGGGGTATGAACGGGGGGATTCAGCGGATAAAACAGGTCGTCGTGATTGCGGTATATCGCCTCCCCTTTGCAATTGAGACGCCGGATCTTCTCAGTCTCTGAACGCTCCATCCCAGAACATCCAACAAGAAGAACCATCGACATTAACAGAAATTTTCGTATAGTCCGAATTAAACCGAAATCATCTGGAGAATCGGAAACTTGGCAAGGAAGGTCCCCAGAGTTTTCGTTCGGAGGGAGCGACCATTGCCACCGGCAAGGCGCGAGGAGCAGACGAAAAATGGGTCGCGAAGCTGACGCCGCCAAAAACCAAGTTTTGAACCACGCTGTATATAAAGAGCCCATCATGTCAGATCATATTCTCCAGCAGCTGCAAGAATCGGCCCAACTGGCTCTCAATTGCCAAAATGTCCAGGAAGGGGTCCAACACTTGTCGCGCGCATTCACCCTCTTTTCGGAAGAAACTGCCCGCCTTAAATCTGCATACGCTAAGTTACAAGAGCGGTTTCAGACTGTCAACCAAGAACTTGGGGTTAAGGCTGCTAATTTAAGCCGCTTAACCCATTATCTCAACAACATTTTAAAAAATA
>CAZIML010000196.1:0-3298 GCA_964540255.1 uncultured bacterium | reverse complement strand
AAGTTGAGCTGCTTCCTCATCGGCTACGCCTGGCCGAAATTCAGGGCGCCTCCTTGGCAAATTCACACTTTAAAAGCGGTCGCAGTATAACCCATTTCAGTTCCCTTTAAAAGGGAATATCCCCTATACTCCCCTCCATGAAAACCGTCGTTGTTGGTATGTCTGGAGGGGTAGATTCCTCGGTCTCGGCCCTCCTCCTCAAGGAGCAGGGGTACCGGGTGATCGGCCTCTTCATGAAAAATTGGGAGGATCCGACCCCGGGTCCTTGCCAATCGGCCAAAGAATTTGAAGATGTCGTTCGGGTATGCGAAACCCTTCAAATCCCCTATTACAGCGTCAATTTTGTCGAAGAATATCGAGAGTCGGTTTTCGCCCAATTCATCAAAGATTATCAAGAGGGGCTCACCCCCAACCCAGACATCCTCTGCAACAGAGAGATTAAATTTAAAGTTTTTCTTGAAAAAGCCCTTGCCCTCGGCGCCGACTTTCTGGCTACAGGCCACTATTGCAGGTTGGACGATCAGGCCCGTCTTTTGAGAGGGTTGGATCCGGGAAAAGATCAAAGTTATTTTCTACACGCAGTGAAGCAAGAAGCTTTTCGGAAAGTTCTTTTTCCGATCGGCCACCTCGAGAAAAAAGAGGTGAGGAATCTAGCGCGCAGGCATGGGCTTGCCACCGCCGAAAAGAAAGATAGCACTGGAATCTGTTTCATTGGAAAAAGAGATTTCAAGCCCTTTTTATCTCAATTCATCCACCTCAAGCCCGGCCCTTTCCAAACCCTCGACGGAACCGTCGTTGGAGAGCATGATGGCTCCGCTTTTTATACTCTCGGCCAAAGAAAAGGGATGGGGCTTGGAGGAGAAGGAGACGCCTGGTTTGTGGTCGGAAAAGATCATGCCCGCAACATCGTTTATGTTGAGCGAGGAGCCAATCACCCGGCCCTCTTTACCTCTTCATTATGGGCCAAAGAGATCAGTTGGGTAGCTGCTGCTCCCTCTTCGTTCCCGTTTGCCTGCACAGCCAAAGTGCGCTACCGGCAAGAAGACACTCCCTGCATCGTCCATGAATCCGGCTTTGTTGAATTTTCCGAACCCCAAAGAGCCGTCACGCCCGGCCAGTCGATCGTCTTCTATCAAGGGGAATACTGCCTCGGCGGCAGCATTATTTCTAAATCATAAATGGTTAAGAGAAGCCGCTCTTTGATCGACATGAACTCCCCATATTTTGTCGTCTTTACGTAGACCTTCAGCTCAATCTCACAACCAAATGAGCCGATCGATAAGAGATAAAGATCGATCTCCTCTTTTTGATCGATCATTGCTTCGTCTTTTAAAAGGGTGCGAATGTGATCGATCAAACGGCTGATCTCTTTAGGATCGGTGATCCGAAACCGCAGCCGCTCTTCAATCCTTCGATGTGTGATCCGCGAATGGTTCAGTAAAAGCTCTGTCGAAAAAATCGAATTGGGGAGAGAAATCGTTTTTTTCTGCAAATCGCGAATCGTCGTCAAATACCAGCCAATCTCCTCGACCCTTCCTGAAATTTTCCGGCTCGGAATCTCGATAAAATCCCCCACATGGAAAGGGCGCGTTGCATAGATCATCGAGCCCCCAAAAAAGTTAGCCACTACATCTTTGCTCGCAAAACCGAGAATCGCAGCGCCGATCCCGCTCAACGTCAAAAGGGGAATGATGTCTAAACCAAACACCTGAAGGATCAACATCAACCCAATAAACAAGATCGCGATGGTCAAAATTTTTGAAATGGCCTCAAGTGTGAACTGATCCGCACTCTGCTTCCGAGCCCCTCTTAAATGGGATAAGAATCGATTCTTCAGCTGAATCGCCCCCCAGCAAAGGAGGAAGATTGCAGAAAGGAGAAGTCCTCCTTTTATGAATATCGGTATTGTTTCCATGCACCCATTCTATTATACTGGATATTTTTTTTCCTCCTGAATAACAGGATAATTAACGTAAAACAAATATTTTATATTATGCAAAAATTTTATATAATATATAGAACATAATACGGAATAATAATGTCTTCAATTACAAATAGATTACTAAACATGACTTCTCCTACTTTTATTTCAAGTGGAGATGCTTCCGATTCAGATGATGATGGGATGCGAAGCTCAATGGAATCATCTTTACGAGAGCTATCCCGATTATCGCATCAGCGATTGGCAACGAAGGACGAAATGATCGATCGACTGATGGGGGAAGGGGCTCGGGAAGATGAAGCAGTGGCTTTTGCCAACCTTCTCTTTCCCAACGAGGAAATGAGTCTGTGGGATCAAAGACTGATTTTAAGTACATTGGAAAGGCTTGATCAGACTCATTTATTGGCTGTCCTCAAATGGGGAACCATTTTGATTTCTCCAAGAATGGATGCAAAAGAGAAAAAAGAGATCCTCGAGATCTTGGGAACTTTTAGAAACCCAAAGATTGCAGAGACCTCTCAACTATTGCGCGTTCTCGTGGAACCGAATATGTCAGCTGAAGAAATGAGGCCGATTTTAACCGAATTGCAAACGAGCTGGCCCGATGCATTGCCGAATGTTCTTGAGATTCTCCATCGATGTCCGATTCTTTTGAAGCCAGAAACAACCCCTATAGAGAAACAGCAAATCATCTCCTGGGCTGCACAAATCAATAAAAGGGCAGTTGAGACAACGGCCGATCTTGTCGAAACGATGGTTACAAAAGAGATGCCCTTTGCCGAAATGATTCACTTCATCGACACCCTTGTTTTTAATTTTAGGGGGGATCTTCATAGAGTGAAAGCGATGGCTCCTCAATTGATGAGTCCTCAGATGAACGGATTTGTCAAGGCTCAACTGGTCAAGCAGATTGCAGAGCCAGGAAGAGACGCGATCGGAATTGAGATTTCTCCCATTCGATCTCGTCACCGAGGCAAGAAAATGAGCGAATGGCCCCGCGATCTTCAGTGGCGGCTAAGCATCGACCGATCCTTGCATGAGATAGGTCCTTTTGCATTCGACTGGCACGAAAACCCGGGCTATCATGCGGCGATGGTACAATGTTGGCATTTGTTCGATCAAATCCGCGACTACAGGATCGATTCGTTTTTGCTTCAAGCGATCCATGATGTGAGCGTTGTCGGGGTCACAAAAGACTCAAATCCTTTAGAGACAGGATACTGCCCCGGTTGGAACTATGGAATTCACACCGATTGGATTGACGAGGACGACGTTCGCCTACGGAACGAATGGGAAGAAGAAAAACTGATCCTAACCCCTGAAAGAGAACGGGCCATTCGATTCAAGTATGAACTA
>CAZIML010000195.1:0-3339 GCA_964540255.1 uncultured bacterium | reverse complement strand
GGGAGGGGGCGCAAAATGGGAGAAATCGTTGTCATGTGGCATAAATCCTTTTTTTGGGGAACGATTTTAGCTGTAAAAACAGTTGAAATCAAGGTACAATAGCTCCATGACCCTTCCCAAAAATTCCGATGGATGTCCCTATCTGCAGCTCGCTCCGATGGAAGGAGTGGGCGACGCCTCGTTTCGCAAAGCGATCGCCTCGATCGGCGGCTTTGATGAAGCGGTCCGCGATTTCCTTCGGGTCCCCTCAAACGCCCACGTCGAGTCGCTCAGCCGCGTCTACGATCCCCACGAACTGGCCCCCATCCCCCTCGCCGCCCAAATCATGGGCTCCGATCCAGACCTCATGGGAGCCATGGCCCAACAGCTCCTCAAAAGAGGCGCGAAAAGAATCGATGTGAATTGCGGCTGTCCCTCCCACACAGTCACCGGACGGGGGGCCGGCTCGAGCCTCCTCAAAGACCCCAACATCCTCCATGAGGTGGCCAAAGCGGTTGTCCAAGCCGTCGAGATCCCGGTCACAGTCAAGATGCGCTCCGGCTTTGAAGATACGACCCTTTTCAAAGAAAATCTCCTCGCCGCCCAGGAAAGTGGAGTGAGGTACATCACCGTCCATCCGAGGACCAAGGTGGATGGGTACGGCCCTCCCGCAAAGTGGGAGCTGATCGCCGAAGCTAAATCGATTTTAACCGTTCCTGTCGTTGGAAATGGGGACATCTTAACCGTCGAAGACGCTCTCAGGATGCTCCGAGAGACAAAGTGCGACGCCCTCATGATTGGGCGCGGGAGCCTCATCAACCCCTTCATTTTCCATGAGATCAAGGCCCACTTTAGTCAAAAGGAACATCGCCCCTCAACTGACGCCTTGATTGACTACTTTCAAGTCTACCTAGCCAGTATGCATGCCGAGATGCCTCTCAAGCTCAGAGTCAATAAGCTCAAACAGCTCTTTGGATTTGTCTTTAAGCGGAACGGATCCTTGTTAGAGCAAAGGCAAAAGATCCTCACCGCCCAGCATGAAACGCCCCTCGACTTTCTCCAATTCGCAAAACCGCTGTTAATCCAAAATTGGAATCATTAATTATACCGAAACAACCTGAAGAATCAGGATGTGTATACCACCCGCGAACAGGGTTCGCGGGTGGTAGAAAGTATTTTTCCCGATTCTTAAATTTTCTTATGTATACACACAAACAAATTCCTTTTCTCCTTCAAAACTGGACTCATTGATCAAGAAGAGGCCCTAAGAGCCTCGATAGACTCGGCTAAGGCTTTTGAAACTCGATCCAATTCGGCAATTGTATCTTGTTTAATTTTTAGCAAATCACTCAGGCGATGATTCATAACTCGCTCATATCTATGAACGTCTGAGCGGGTCTCCGTGACAAGAATCCCCAAAGCGACCATTGCAATGAGAGCCACACAACTTGCGATTGGTTTATCTTGAATAGTTGTCCACGAGCTTTGGGCCATTGTCCAAAGAGTTGAAGAAATTGTGTTCATCATTAAACCTTGCGGGTGATATTTAGTTGGGTAATGTTCGTTCTTAAGGACTTCATTTGATCTAGATTCTCTTTCTCTTTGCTGATCCAGCCAATCACTTTTTCATTCATCTCGCGTAACTGATTGCTTTGAGCTTCGCTTCTTCTCAGAGACAACAGAAGCCCCGCGAAAACGCCAACGGCGAGAGCAGTAATCGGACTGATATCAGTAAAAGCGACAGCTAAAATTGTCGCAGCGCCTCCCGCTGAGGCCCCAATGAACGTCTCACTGCATTTCATGAAAATCTCCTCCTAAAGAATAACACAAATCTTAGTCTGATATCTGATGGAGAATCAGCAGACAAAGTATCGAATCCGTGAATATTTCTTGTGCTCATGTACCCACCCGTTGCATTTGAAGCGAAGTATGCTATCAATTCAATATATTTATCTCAAGGACGCGAGAAAACTCGCCCCTTCAGGGGCGAGATGAATCGCGCCCCGTCTAGGCGGTAGGGGATTGTTGCTGCTCAATATAATGTCGAATAATCTCGAGGGGAGCGCCGCCACAAGCTCCGGCAAAGTAGCTTGGCGACCAGAGGCTGTCACCCCAAAGAGCGCTTCGAATCGATGGATGGTCGCTTTTCCTCACCAATCTCGAAGAGACCCCCTTTAAACTGTTGACGAGCTTAGACACAGAGACTTTAGGGGGATAATTGACGAGCAGATGCACGTGGTCTTTTTCCCCTTCAAACTCCACCAATGTCGCGGAAAAATCCCGACACACGCTGTGAAAAATTGTCCGCAGCTCCCCGAGGATGGATTTTGTGAACACATGGCGGCGGTATTTGGTGATGAAGACCAAATGTACATGCATTAGAAAAACGCACGTTCTGCCTCTTCTTAAATCGTTTGACAAATTCATAGACCAAATCGTACCATAGGAGCATGTTTGTTCGGAAATCCTTTCAGTTCAGGCTCACCCCAACGAAAAAACAGGCAAGGCTGCTCGATGAACAGTTGGAAGAATGCCGCTGGCTCTACAACGAACTCCTCTCTCAGAGAAAACTGAGTTTTGAAGAACTGGATCTGTCTCTATCAAAGTATCAACAACTCATGTTGCTCCCCCTCATCAAGGAAGAAAGGCCCACTCTTGCCAAAGTACACTCGCAAGCACTGCAAAACGTAGTGGATCGTTTGGATAAAGCCTTTCAAGGGTTTTTTCGCCGCTGCAAACGGGGAGAAAAAGTCGGCTTTCCTCGATTCCGCGGCATACACCGCTACAATAGTTTCTGCTATCCCCAAAGTGGCTTTGCCATCGAAGAGGGACGGATCCTCTTATCCAAAGTGGGCTCCATCCGCATCAAACTCCATCGACCCATCGAAGGAGTCATCAAAACCTGCACCTTGCGTAAAAACCCTTCGGGAGATTGGGAAGTCTCTTTCTCCTGCGAAGTAGAGGTAGTCCCCCGCCCCATAGTTAACGAAGCCGTTGGCATCGATATGGGACTTGCCACCTTCGCCACCCTTTCCAACGGAGAAGAGATCTCCAACCCCCGCTTTTTCAAGCGAGGGGAAAAGTCCCTTGCTAAAGCCCAACGCAAACTAGCCAAGTTAGAAAAAGGAACCCCCGCCCGAAGAAAACAGGGAAAGGTCACAGCAAAAATCCACGAGAAAATCGGCAATCAGCGTAAAGATTTTTGCCACAAACAAGCCAAACAGATCGTCGATCGCTACCAATACATTTGCGTAGAAGATCTGAACATAGCCAAAATGGTGGAAAAATCCCCTTTGGCAAAATCCATTACAGACGCCAGTTGGAATCAGTTTCAACAGTACCTCACCTACAAAGCGGCAG
>CAZIML010000194.1:0-3350 GCA_964540255.1 uncultured bacterium | reverse complement strand
CCTGCTTTGCCGATCCCTTCTCTTCAAGATCAACTCTCCTTCTCTTTCGATCCGCCAAGACCCGTAGGAGAGGTGCAGGGAGGAAGGGTATTGGTTCGTTTGAAAAAAAGCGGCGAGTCGAAACGGGTGATTCTCCCATGTAGGTTAGATTTGGCAATCAAGCGGGATCAGTTGACTTTAGCAGGAGAAAGGACCCCTTTTTGGGTCGATCTTTCTCTAGGTGAAGACGGCCGGATCGAGGGGAGAGGGAAAATCAGCGGGGTGGGAGAGGAAGAATTGGAGGCAGGTCTCTTTATCACTAAAGGGCAAGAGGCTCCGATTCAATTGCCCCAAGAATTTCCCGACCGTTCTCCTTTTCGGATTCTGGGAGAGGCTAAGTGGTGGGGCAAGGATCTCTTCAGAGAGGAGGGAGGAGAGCGTCTTGAGGTGGCGGGCTCCGATCTGATCGAACTTAGAGAGGGAGAGTGGCTTCTTTGGAAAAACGAGCGGTGGGAGAAGGGGCTCGCTCCCGAAATGAATGGGCCAATCGCCCGAATCCAATCGATCGGCAACAAAGGGTTGGTTCTCGAAGGATGGGATGAAGAGGGGCACGTAAGAATTGGTTTTTCCATAAACCCCGGCCCTCCCTTCAAGGCCAAAGGGGAAGATCTTTTTAGCGCCATCCGCGTTCGCTCCGAAAAGCAGATCAGCTGCATGCTCGAAAAGCAGTGCATGGTGTTGAAAACAGGAGACTGGGTCCTTAAAACGGGTGGGCGATGGAAAGTTTTGAGAAAAAAAGAGGAGCGCGATGCATTCTTAAGTGGTAAACTGTTTGGAGATTTGTTTTGTTTCGAGCAAATTTCTCAAAAGCAAGGACAGAAAGTGATTGTAGGTAAGCTTTTTAACTCTGGACGGACTCAGGTTGTCCATCTCGAAATGGGGGCCCACTCTGCTCGTAAATCGGGAGAAAGAGGGGTGAAGCGATGAACCGTTTTTGGTTTTGTTTCCTTGCAGCTATCCTTGTCGCTGAGGAGCCGATGGGTTCTGATGTCGATGGAGCACAGTTGTTTAACCAATCTCTATCTCAATTGAAAGGCGAGCTGAAAGAGAAGTTTGAGCAAGTCAGCCTTTTGAGCCAAAAGGAATCGCGCGAGAAAGAATATCAGGAGCTTTTGTCTGATGTCCGGACGACCCGGGAAAAGATCCGCCGCTTAGAAGAGAGTTGGCGCAAAACATCGGTCGAAGAGACCGCTCGAAACGATGAACCTTACGCCATGTGGGATGTGGGGGAAACGACTCTTTCTCAGCTCGTGATGGAATATGGGGCGAGCGACTTTCTCTACGTCATTCCACAGGAATTGGGGGGGATGAAGATCAGCCTCTATTCAGGAATCCCCCTTCCCCACGAGTCGTGGAGCGAAATGATCGAGATGATCTTGGCGCAAAACGGGGTCGGCGTCAAAAAGCTCAACCCCTTTGTAAAGCAGCTTTACATCTTGAAGCTCGATCCCTCGGGAATCGAGGCGATCGTAGCGAAAGAGGCTGATCTCTCTTTGTTTGCGAGCCATTCGCGCCTCTTTTATGTCTTTTCTCCTCCTCCAGAACAATTGAAGTCGATCCAATCGTTTTTCGAACGGTTTTCCGATCCAAAGCAGACGATGGTTCAGGCGATTGGCTCTAAAGTGGCCCTTGTTTCAAGCCGAGAGACGATCGAAAAGTTGATCGGCCTCTACCATGCTGTTTGGGAGCAAAGCCAAGGGCGGGTCGCTCGGATCGTCAACTTAACAAAAATTCTCCCAGCAGAAGCGGAAAAAGTTTTGAAAACGGTTTTTTCCGATGCGGGAACAAAAAACCGGCCTACCTACTATCCTTCAAACGCCGATGAACTAGCGACGCTTGTTTTGCCTCAGGGGCTTGTCCTTGTGGGAGAGACAGATACTGTCGAGAGGGCGCAGAAGATTGTATCGGATCTTGAGGCTCAGCTAGAGGATCCAGGCGAAAAGATCATCTATTGGTATACGTGCAAACATTCCAATCCCGAGGATATCGCAGAGGTTTTGGAGCAAGTATATGACTCGCTCATGGAATCGGGTTTTGAAAAGAAGGGAGAGGTGAGCGCGAATCCCCCTCCTCCTTCCCCCCCTGCCCCACGTCCGCCGCAGCCGGGAGAGACGAATAGCGGTCCCATTCCTTACAGGAATCCAGGACAGCCCTTCAACCCGGTCATGCCCGCGACAGCGCCATTCGTCCAGCCTGGATTGATCGATCGGGATCAAAAAACGGCTTTTGGAAACTTTATTGTCGATACGAAGACAACTTCGATTCTCATGGTCGTCCGGAGAGAAGAACTCCCGAAAATCAAAACATTGCTGAAGAAGCTGGACGTGCCGAAAAAAATGGTTCAGCTCGATGTGCTGCTCGTGGAGAAAAAGTTGAGCGATACGCGTGAATTGGGTTTCAATATTCTCCAATTCGGCTCTAACGCGAGTGGGAAAAAAGAGACTTCGATCAACTACCAATCGGGGAATTTTAGTCCCGAGACGAAAATGAACTTCAAACAGGGTCTTCTCAGCTTTATTTTCAGCCGTCCGAGCGGTAAATTCCCTGCGGCCGATATCAAGTTCAACTTCCTTCTTGCGCAAGAAGATATCCGGATCAAAGCGAACCCATCGGTTCTTGCGATCAACCAAACGCCGGCTCAAATCGCAATTGTCGAAGAGATATCGATCAATAATGGAGCGTTCCCGATCAACACTCCTTCGGGGATCGTAGTGGAAAAGTCGTTTACTCGAGCCCAGTACGGGATCACGATCAACTTAACCCCGACGATCCACCTCCCCGATTCAGATGATTCTTCCCCCGGTTTTGTCTCTCTTGAGACAGATCTTGAATTCGATACGACCAAAATCATCTCTGAAGAGGGGCGGCCTCCAGTGACTCGGCGCCACATTGTCAACGAGGTGAGAGTGGCCGATGGGGAGACGATCATTTTGGGAGGATTGAGACAGGAAATTGAAGAAGATTCGAGAGAAAAGATTCCTTTCCTAGGAGATCTTCCGGGGATCGGGAAACTTTTTGGAACCGCAAGATCGAGAGACATCAGCACCGAGATGTTCATTTTCATCACGCCGCGGATCATTCACGATCCGGTGGAAGATTTGCGAATGATTCGGCAAGAAGAATACCGAAAACGGCCGGGAGATATTCCTGAGTTTCTCGAGTGCATCGATGAGGCAAAAGAGCAAGAGAGAAAACGGCTCTTTGGACAAAGTCTAAAACTTTTATTCGATATGTATTGATGAACGAAGAGCAAAGGCTTGCTGAAAAATTTGGTCTTCCGGTCGCAAAAGAGATCGCTGATTTTCCTCTGG
>CAZIML010000193.1:0-3352 GCA_964540255.1 uncultured bacterium | reverse complement strand
AATTAGAGCTCAAAATAGACGTTGTGTCCTCTTGCCGAATCTCCTTGACCCGAGAGAAAATTTTGACAGCTGCGACAACTAGAAATGAGGTGTAAAGAAGGTTGATTCCACTGAAATACCAGAGGAAAGAAAGTTCAATGTAAGGAGAGATCGCCTCAAAATTCATCCAAACTCCAGAGCAAATTGAGCGGCTTCTTTTGCTATCGGAGACGTTTGCTTTCTTAAAATCTCTATCCCCCGCTCCCCCCGCTTTTTCAATCCTTTCCCCGCCTCCACCCTCACTTCCCAAGAAGGGTCTGAGAGGCCCGCCACGAGAAGATTTACCGATTCTTCCTCTGGGAAAAGGTTGAGCCCCTCCATCGCAGTCGCCCTCACCTTAGAGTCGGGATCTTTGGCTCCCTTCTCAAAAAAGGGGAAACTATCGGGCAAAATATTTCGGATCAAAACACGGAGGGCGAGGAGCCGAATTTCAGGATTATCCGATCCTAAATCCTCCTTGAGAAATGGGATCGCCCCCCCCCAAGATTTTCCTCCAAGAATGTCAAGCGCCGCCTGATGAAGAAGTGGGTTGGCAGCCAGCTCCACAATGATCTCTGCAACTTTCTTCGATCCTTGAAGAAGAGCATCCCGATAGAAGAATTTGGCAAATCCTACCTCGGTACTAATCGCATATAAGATCCTTTCAATCCCGGCGTTACTTTCTAAGCGAATTGCAGCTAAGGAGGCAGGACTTCGAATCAAAAAACGCCGGTCATTCATCAGATTCAAAATTTTTTTCTCATCTTCCTTTTCCGCATGGAGAGCAAAAACTCTCGCGCTAAAATTTTTTCGCAGCCAAAAGGGACTCAGCGCCCAATCCCTTGCTTTAGGTAGGAGAAGAGCATCTGAAACTGCATTTCTCAAAGCCACCCAATCCCCTCCCTCAAAACGGCGGCTAAAAGCTTCAATGACTTCTAAAACCGCCTTCCGCCACCTTCGTTTACCAGGGTAGTTTTTCCAATCAAAGAGCTCTTTTTTTTCGATTCGATCCATCAAGTAAATCGAAAGGAGCTCTTTTCGATTTTTATCGATCTTCTCTTTGAAAAAATAATAGGCCCGGTGAGAGATGATCGCGAATGCAAGGCCTCCGAGAATGATGACCTCTGACACCAGTAGGTAAATGAGAGTCGTGTAGAATTTCATGACCCAACAATCAGTTTGCGAGCTTTTTGGATCAAAATGTTGATACTAAATGGCTTAGCGACATAGTCTACCGCACCTTTTTGAAGCCCCTCTAAAGTATCTTTCTCAGAAGAGAGCGAGGAAAGGATAAGAATCGGAACTTTGCTTTTATATTTTTCTAGGAAGAAACGAAGAATTTCCAACCCATCCATCTCTGGGAGCATCCGATCGAGAATGAGAAGGCATAAACTTTTCACATTCCCCTCGTTGGTCAAATAAGCAATTGCCCCCTTCCCAGAGGTGATTCCCTCAACCTCAAATCCTTGAGACTTAAAAGCTGTTGTTAAAAGTCGCAAGAGGTCTTCATCATCATCGACAATCAATATCTTATTTCCCATTCCCCTGGAACTCCTTTCGGATCTGTTGCAAAAATCCGTTCAATTCAGAGAAAAGAGCAGAATCGATTCGACAATTCGGAAATTTTTCGACCATTTCTGAAAGTCTCCGATCCCACGTTTTACAAAGATCAGTGACCTTTTGAAAACCGTATGTTCCAGCATTCCCCGCCAATTTATGGATCAAAAGGCGGAGCTCACCCAAATGTTCCTTTGTCGACTCCTTTTGAAAAGAGTTCATCGCCTCTTCAATCAGGTTCAAACGGCTGGGCAAAGACTCTAGGTACTTTGCTAGGAGCTCTCTGTACATCTCTGGTGGTAATTCTTCTGCACCCATATTCTCCCTATGGATCAATTGGAGAAAAAAGCCAAGATATTCTTGTAGATTTCATGATTGGCGAGCCGATGTGGGAAACAAGCTCGGTTGCAAAAAAGAGTGCCTGTCTGAGTATGCTTGCCCGTTCTTCTCACGATCGAGGTAAACCAGTCGAACCATCGATATGATCTCCCTTCACTCACAAAGCGAGCTTCCGGTCCCACTTCATCCGTAAACTGAATCCGATAAAAAAGCTTCTTCGGATCCTCTGGATACACCTCAACGATAAAGAGAGGGGCCTCTTCTATTCTTACCTGCTTCAAAATCTCAGCCCCCCTTCGCGCTGCCCCTTCGTCAGGGAAAAGGAGGTGGGCATCGTGGGTCATGTGTGAATGAACTGTAACTTGATGAATCCCAATTGCTTCCAAAAATTTTGTGTGATCGATTTGCCGATACAAAATCCAAGGCGTTTCCTCCACAGTGTTTTTTTGAGAAAGGGCATTGGTGACTATCAAAAGATCCTCGGGCTTCATTTGGGCATAGATTTTCCCTAAAATGCGGTCAATCGCACGAAATCCATGAGCCAACGGATCTTTTTTACTGATTTTCCGATTTCGCCATTGATGATGCTGTAAATGGGCAATACTATTCAAAAACAAGAGGGAAAAATCAGGTTTATAAAGCTCTTTGTATTTTAAAAACAGGCTGGTTGAGAGCTCATCGGCAAACGAGATGAAAACAAAAGGGAGAAATCGATACCGGATCGCATTTTTCAATACTGCGGCAGTCCCTTTGCCAAAATGCCCCAAGAGGCCGTTGACTTTAAAGAGTTTCAGAAAGTGAATCAGATCTTTTAGATACTCCCGTTTGGGACGGCTGGTATAATTTTTCGAGGTATTCTGGAGAGGAGACAAGAGAGCATTCAGTTCTTCCGGAAACGCTTTTTCACTCGATGTCCAGGGGTCGGGGAGAAAGAATCTACAATGGGGAGCGCCCCGGCGGCTTGCATTCATAGCTCCCCAAATCCCACTAGAAATTCCCATTTCAGAAAGTTTTTCCCAAAGCTGCGGTGAACTAGTTTCTCTCCCATCGCTTAAATGCTTGACCCGATGTTCAGATGAAGGGATCCCAGTATGAACAGAGACCCACTGAACCCACGGCTCTAAATAATCACTCTCATATTGATCCTCCGTCCAAGTTTCACTTTTGTGAAAAGAGGTTAATTTCTGAATATTTTTCAGACCCAATTCACTCCCCGCTTCATTAAGGAGATGATCGTTGAATTCATTCAACTCTAAAAAAAGGATTTTCATATTTCCCTATGTCTCCAATAGCGATACAAAACACGGAAAATTCGAAACGAATCGCGGATCACAGAATAATGGGAGGAGCGGTTTTTATCTAAATAAATGGTTTGAATTGGGCATTCAACAATTTTCATCCCGTCATTTAGAGCGAGAAGAAGACACCGAAATTCCAT
>CAZIML010000192.1:0-3358 GCA_964540255.1 uncultured bacterium | reverse complement strand
AACTTCTCGAGAAGGGGATCGCTCACGTGGAGGAATTTTCTCCCGATGCGACCCGGAAAATGAGAGAAAAGCTCATCGAAAAAATGAATGAAGTGTTGAAGATGGGGCCCGATGTGGAAGAGCGGCTCCTAAGGGAAGTGGCCCTTTTCGCCGAGAGGGTCGATGTGACCGAAGAGATCACGAGATTCAAAAGCCACATTGAGCAGTTTAGAGAGATGTTGAAAGGGGGCGCGGTGGGCCGGAAGATGGACTTTTTGATCCAGGAAATGGGGCGCGAGGTGAATACAATCGGCTCTAAATCAATGGAGTCAAAAATCTCCCATTTAGTCGTTGAAATGAAGAGCGAACTTGAGAAAATGCGCGAACAAATTCAGAATATCGAATGAACGGACTTGTCTTTGTCATCAGTGCGCCCGCCGGAACGGGGAAAACGACCCTCGTCCGGATGCTCATGGAAGAATTTCAACGGGTTGTCGAAAGCGTCTCTTTCACCACTCGGCCTCCGAGAGAAAATGAGGTTCCCGAGCGCGATTACCACTTCATCTCAGAGGCTGAATTCGAAAAGAAAATCAAAGAGGGAGAATTCATCGAGTATGCCAAAGTCTTTGGCAACTACTACGGTACCTCGATGAAGTTTCTCGAGTCGCAGCAAGAGAAAGGGAAGCACGTAATCTTAGTGATCGACACCCAAGGAGCCTTGCAGCTCAAAAAGAAATTAGACGCCGTCTTCATCTTCATCAGCCCCCCAAGTTTAGAAGAACTCCGGGCCCGCCTTTACCGGCGCCGGTCTGAGAGCGAGGAGGCGATCGAACACCGCCTCTCATGGGCAGAAAAAGAGATGGCCCTCGCCCCCAAATACGATTACCATATCGTGAATGACAACTTAAAAGTGGCCTACGAGGCCCTAAAATCGATTTTGATTGCAGAAGAGCATCGAAATAGGTAAACTGTTATCAAACAAGGATTTCCCATGAGCGATCAACTTACTTCTGAGCGAATTAGAAAGAAATTTAAAAACAATTTTGATTTGTGCAATTTCTCGATCAACATCGCCCGTAATATGATTATGAGCGGTTCGCAAGCAACTCTAGATCAGATTTTAGAGTCCGTTGAAGAGCGAGCCGATGCTGAGCGGGGCTAAAAAAGTCTTAATCACTTCCGCTTTGCCCTATGCGAACGGACCTCTCCATTTTGGCCACATCGCAGGGGCTTATCTTCCGGGAGATTGCTACGCCCGCTTCCAGAGAATGATGGGGAACGACGTTCTCTATATCTGCGGCTCGGACGAGCATGGGGTGGCGATCACCCTCAGCGCCGATCTTGCGAAAAGAAGCCCGAAAGAGCATGTCGATCTCTTCCACGAGATCAATAAGAAATTATTTGAACAGCTCGAGTTTTCCTTCGATCATTATAGCCGGACTACTTGGCCAGGCCATATCCCCACCACCCAAGAGTTCTTTCGGGCGCTGAATGAAAAGGGATTCATTGAGGAAAAGACAGAAAATCACCTCTACTCTGAAGCTGAAAAGCGCTTTTTAGCCGATCGCTATGTGGTTGGGACCTGTCCCAAATGCGGCTATGATCAAGCGCGGGGAGATGAGTGTCAAAAGTGCGGCAGCTCTTACGAGGCGACCGACCTAAAAAACCCCCGTTCAAAACTCTCAGGATCTCCTCTCGTCTTGAAACCGAGCAATCACCTCTACCTCCGCTTCGACAAATTCAAAAATCAGCTCGTTGAATGGATCGGGAAAAAATCATGGAAAGACAACGTCACCCATTTTGCGATGCAGTATATCAACGACTTAAAACCGCGCGCCATCACTCGCGACTCTGATTGGGGGATCCCGGTTCCCGGCTATCCGGGAAAAGTGTTTTATGTTTGGTTCGATGCTCCGATCGGATATGTTTCTGCCACCCAAGAATGGGCCCAGAAAATCGGGCGCCCCGAGAAATGGAAAGAATATTGGCTCAATCCCGAATGCAAGCTCGTTCAATTCATCGGGAAGGATAACATTCCTTTTCACGCCGTCTTTTTCCCAGCGATGTTGATGGGACAGGATCTCCCCTACAAACTCCCTGACGAGATTCCGGCGAATGAGTTTTATATGCTCGAAGGGAAGCAATTTTCCAAATCGGACAACTGGACCATTGATCTCGCTGACTTTTTCACTCGCTATACTCCCGACCAAGCCCGCTATGCGATCGCAGCGAACGCTCCAGAGTCCTCTGATTCAGAATTTAGCTGGAAAGATTTTCAGATGCGCTGCAATGCAGAACTTCTTGGGAAGTTGGGCAATTTCGTCAACCGGGTTCTTGTATTTGCAAAGCAGCATTGCCATGGAAAAATGCCCAAGCAGGGGGGAAAAGATCCATTCCTCACTAAAATGGATGAGTTGGTCGCGGTTGCTGCAGAGAGCTTTGAGAAGTTTCAGCTTCGAAAAGCGTGCCAAACCCTCATGGAGCTTGCCCAATTAGGAAATGGCTACTTTGACGCTAAGAAACCGTGGACGTTGGCGAAAGACCCCTCGAAACGGGAAGAATTAGAGACGGTGATTGCCAATAGCATGGAGTGCATTAAAAATTTAAGCCTCGTCGCTTCGCCCATCATCCCTAAATCAGCCCAAAAGATTTGGCATATGCTCGGCTTTACCACTGAGCTTGCCAAGGAAAATTGGGGGAAAATCCACTCAACGCCCATTCCGACCGATCAAAAAATCAACGAGCTTGAAATCCTTTTCCGAAAAGTGGAAGACGAAGAAATCAGAGAGCAAATCAATAAGCTGGGAGACAAGGGACCCTCTATGAACACTATCGCCTACAAACCATTGAAAGAAGCGATTCAGTATGAGCAATTTGACAAGCTCGATCTGAGAGTGGCGCAAGTTCTTGGAGCGGAAAAAGTCCCAAAATCAAAAAAACTCCTGAAACTTCAAGTGGACCTCGGATTTGAGAAGCGGACAATCGTTTCGGGGATCGCCCTCTCATACGAACCTGAGCAGCTCATTGGAAAAAAGGTGGTCATCGTCGCCAACCTCGCTCCGGCCACCATTATGGGGATTGAAAGCCAAGGGATGGTTTTAGCCGCCAGTCTCGACGCCAACCTTGAATTGCCTCAAATCGGCAATCTCCCTCCTGGCAGCCAAGTCTCTTAAGAATTAGAACCCTTTTAATTTATCCATGACGTCGTCGAGCTGCTTTTCCGTTTGATTCATCGAGTGCTCTAATTTTTCGACCACCTCTTTAGGCGCTCTCGAGCGGAACTCCTCATTGGAGAGCTTTCCTCGAGTCGATTCGAGAAGCTTTTCTAGTTTCTCTTTTTCTTTCTCAAGACGGGCTTTTTCCTTCACTTTGAGGGATT
>CAZIML010000191.1:0-3372 GCA_964540255.1 uncultured bacterium | reverse complement strand
CTTCGATGGAAAAAGAATCGCTTGGCAATCTCAACAAAAATGAGATAGAGAAGAACGATCGGCGCAAGAGTCCAGTAAAAAAGAGGAGGCAAGGGAACAAACCCCAAAAAGGGAATTGAGGGGATGAAAAGAACGGCGATCGCCACGCCGAAAATCGAAAGGGTTAAAAGGCGCCCTGGTTTGGAGCGGAAAAGGGGGTGGCGGGTCCGAATGGCAAAAACAACGAGGGTGGCAGAAAGGACCGATTCGACAAACCACCCCGTTTGAAAAAGAGATTCTCCCGCTTTGAGGAAGTAGAGGAGAACGGCAAAGGTGAGATAATCAAAAATCGAACTGATGAGTCCAAATACAAACATAAATTTTCCAATGAAACGAAGATCCCATTTGACCGGCTTATAGACACGATCTGGATCTACTCGATCTGTTCCTATCGCCATTTCCGGAATGTCCGTTAACAAGTTGACTAAGAGTACTTGTTTAGGGAGAAGCGGCAAAAAAGGCAAGAAAAGAGATGCGCCCGCCATGCTGAACATATTTCCAAAATTGGCGCTTGTAGCCATAAACACATATTTCAATGTATTGGCAAACGTGAGCCTCCCCTCTTCAATCCCCGCTCGTAAAACAGAGAGATCTTTATCCAAGAGGACAATGTCGGCCGTTTCCTTGGCCGCATCAGCTCCGGTATCAACGGCAATGCTCACATCGGCGCTATGAAGCGCTGCCACATCATTGACTCCATCCCCTAAATAGCCCACAACGTGGCCGCTGTTTCGGATCGCAAGGACAATTTTCTCTTTTTCGTTTGGATCGATCTCTGCAAATATGTTTTTTTCCCGGACGATTTTTTTCAATTCCTCAGGAGTTGCTTTCTCCATTTCTTTTCCCGTGATCAGATGAGCATGGCTCATTCCGATCGCGATCGCCGCGTGCAAAGCGACAGAATGGTGGTCTCCGGTGATGATTTTTAATTGGACCCCTTTATTTTTCAACTCTTGAACAACCTGAGCGATATTCGGTTTCAATGGGTCGGCGAAATGGAGGAAACCGAGGAGGATCAATTTTTCCTCTTTCGATCCAGCGCCATAGGCCACGGCCACTGTTCGGAACCCTTTTTGGCTCATCCCTTCAAAATAGTCGAGAAACCGGATCCGATGGGGCTCAATCGGAGAGGTCTCTCCCCCATCTATTTCAAATCGATCGCACACCTCTAAAATTTGAGGAACCGCCCCTTTTGCGATGATCTGATCTCCGAAGATGACGCTGAGCCGTTTCCGTTGAAAGTCGTAAGGGATTTCACCTGTTAAATGCCAATCGGCGCACTCGAAGTTTTCTTTTGCCAGAATCGCCCGATCGAGCGGATTGGGGTAAGTGGTCTGAAAACGGGCGCTTAAAAAAGCGTAGAAAGCGGTCCTTTCACTCTCTCGTCCCTCTGCATTGACCGCACTGTCAAGCCGAATTTTCCCTTCGGTGATCGTTCCTGTTTTATCAGCGCACAAAACATTCATCTGTCCAAAATTTTCAATCGAGGCGAGTCGTTTCACGACGACCCGCTCCTTGGCCATCCTCCTGGCTCCGTGGGAAAGATTGATCGTGATGATCGCTGGAAGGAGCTGGGGGGTCAGTCCAACGGCAAGAGCTAAAGAAAAGAGGAGCGAGTCGAGAAACGGGCGGTGGAGACTCATGTTGACGATGAAAATCACTCCGATCAAAACGAGTGTGACTATGAGGAGAAAAAAACCAAATTTCCTCACTCCGATCTCAAATGCCGTTTCTGGGGGGCGGAATCGAGTTCTCTCAGTGATATGCCCATATTGGGTGGCCTTTCCAGTCGAAGCGACGATCGCTGTGGCTCCTCCCCCCACAACCATCGTTCCCATGTAGATCGGATCGCCTCGATTTTTGGAAGCAGGAGCGCTCTCCCCCGTCAGAGTCGATTCATCGACAAAGAAGTGATTTCCATCCATCACCACTCCGTCTGCAGGAATGATGTCTCCGGAGCGCAAAACCAAAAGATCGCCGGGAGCCACATGCTCCATTGAAATTTCAGTCTCGATCCCATCGCGCATCACATTCGCTTTCACGGCGACCAGCGCCAAAAGAGACTCGAGCGCATTGAGAGCTCCTTTCTCTTGGAAGAAGCCTAAAAGCCCGCTCAAAAAAACGATGGTAAAAATGATCGCAGCATCCACGTCGCTTCCGAGAAAATAGGAGAGGAGCGATGCAGCGAGAAGGAGAAGAATGAGGGGGCTTTTGAACTGAGAGAAGAAGAGAAGAGCCCCATTCCCCTTTTTTGTCGGGTTGAGAGAATTGAGGCCGAATTTTTTCAGACGTAAATCGGCCTCTTTTTGGGAAAGCCCTTCACGGCAAGTCTCCAGCCTTTCAAAGAGGCTTTCTATCGATTCATTCCCAAAGGGAGTCTTTTCCATCCCTACAGTTATAACACTGGGGAACCGGTTTCTTCAATCAGTTTCCAGATCTTGTTCAGGATAGGTTGCACTTTGTTGCGCAATTTGTTTGTCGAAAGCCTTGAGAATGATTGTTCGAATTTGGGGATTCGCCTCAACTTCTCTATATTTCCCAGATGTAGTGACTTGAGTTGGGGCCACTCCTTTGTCATTGGGGAGTTTCACATCGGCTCCATGTTCAATCAACAGACGCATCGCTTCAAGATGAAGGCCTACGATTGCTAAATGAAGCGGGGTAACGCCTCGATGGTTCTGTGCATTTACATTTGCGTTGGAAGAGATCAACTGTTTCATAATCTCCACTCTCCCAGCTCGCGCTGCAAAGTGAAGCGCAGTTCCTCCGTTTTTATACCGCACATTGACTTCTTTGGGATGCGTTAGAAAATAGGAATAATCACCCTTCTTTACCTGGTCCCATGCTGAATTTATTGACATGATCCCTTTCCCTTGTTCAAGGGAGGAGATTATGCGGATTTTTTATATTACGATCACGTGAAAAATATCGGCGATGTCTGATTTAACACTAGTGTTTAGAGTCCCTGCCGCGGAAAATTGACCGTTTTGAACATCCCCTTCCATCACATTCAATCTTGTCTCCATGTCTGACAAATCGAACTGAAGATACCCATTTCCCATCATTTTCGCTTCATGGGCTAAAAGGGTCATATTTTGAGCGAGCGCTTTTAACTGCTCGATATCTGCTTCAGCCCCGTTTTTGTCCCCTTCAGCAAGCTTGAGTTGTAAATCAGCCTGAAGAGCTGACATTTGAAGGTCGATATTTAACAAATTTGCATAAGGACTGATTGCTGTAGTTCCATTCATATTCCACTCCACCATTATTTAACATTATAATTTTAACATACCATTATTAAGATTGATTTAAAAACTAGATGACCCGCGAATAAAA
>CAZIML010000190.1:0-3401 GCA_964540255.1 uncultured bacterium | reverse complement strand
GAAGAGCAGTTGAGTTCTCCTGAAGAGTGCGGCTATTTCCTCCCCCCTCAGCTGAAACAGACTGAGCTTTCTCGCTTCACTGAAATGGCGCTCAAAGCAATTCACGAACATTTTTTCCATCGAAAAAACAGCCTGACTCGCCGCAATCGAGAAGATTTTATCGAAATTTTCTACCAGTTTCTGATTTTAAAATGCATCGACATGTTGGAACCCAATGGGATTAGTTTCACATGTAAAGATTCGATCGATACTGGAGCTGCAGAGCAGGCGCTCTTTTATGGGTTCGTCAAGTTGCTGACCGGCGACTTTTCGGATAAAAAGGAACAAGATTTTCTCCGTTGGCTTCTCTATACTCCTGCCCTTTTCATTCGAGAGCGGGCGATCCATGCAGAGCGATTCAATCGAGCAATTTCAGCTCTCGAAAGAATTGATGGAGAGATGGCGGAAAAAGGGAAAGTGATCCTAAAAACTTTTGCCGAATTCTACCATCCACAAACCTTCAAAACTCTCTCAGTCCGGCATCTTTAATCAGACTCGGCGACGAGCCCTTCATTGTAGAGTTTGAGTGAGTCGGTCAGCCCTTGTACTTGGCGCATGAGGGCGGCAAAATTCTTCTTAAATGGTTCGCTTTGGATGATATTGGCTCTCTCTTCAGTCCCTGCCCGCTCCATCAATTCAGTGAGCCTGCCGAGAGAAGTGGTCATCGTATCGACTTCCCCTTCAAAATAGTTCCGGAACTCTTGCGGAGTGTCCAGAGCTTTGAGAAGATTGGCCCGCTTGGTGCGCCCTTTTTGCCACTGCTTGTTGTATTGAAAGAGAACCCCATAGTGATTGATATCATTCATCAAGGTTTCTCCCTTATTCATCAAAGAGGCGAGGCGTAGGTAAAAATCATCCCCCGAAATGAGCCGCCCCACAGTTCCATTCCCAGAGGCGATCTCTTTTGTGATCTGGTTCATGTTCCTCAATGCAGAGGCCCCATCGGTGTTGAAAATGTTGGCTGTTTGATCGAGATTGTCAGCTAAGTTTGCACATTTGTGGAGGAGTTGATCGTCTCCCAGGCCAGAACGGACCAATTCGAGGTTTTGATTGAGGAGATCGACCGACTCGCGGACGGCAGGAACCAGTTTTTCATGGTCGACGAGGCTGAGGAGCCCTTCGACTTGTCCCATCGCTCCATCAAAGGTGCGGATTGCATGGGAGACATTCGCTTGATTTTCGTCAAACCAATGATCGAGTCTTCCAATCGCAACTTCGAGCCGATTCGCCGCTTTGCCCACTTGTTGAAAGGTGTTCTCCAACGGGTCTGTGGAGTTGGCAAATACGATCTGGTCGGTGACCAATTCCGAGGGTTTGCCAGGCAGGGGGGCTTTGGGGAGAATCGCAATCGATTTTTCTCCCATGAGGCCTGTCGTCTTGATCGCGATTTCATCGCAGGTATAGACGTCTACTTTCGAATCGATTTTTAGGGTCAATTCATAGACGTAAATTCTCCCATGTTCATCGGCTGATTCGCGGACATTGGGGAGTTCTCTAATTTGAGTGATTTCACCGATCGGTTTTCCCGCAAAACTGACCCGAGTTCCAACAGTGACGCCTGCAATATTGGTAAAGCGGACATGGAGAATCTTCTTTCCATCTCCCACAGTGGGCTTTAAGAAGAGAATGAGGGCCATCATAATCGATAAGGCGCCAGTTACAAATAGGCCGATAAGAATATTTTTCGTCCGGTCGCTCATTTCTCTTTCCTCTGTTTGTGAGTCAAATTATCTCTTAAGAAATTAATCGTTGGGTTGTCAATCTGAAGGAACTCATCGGGCTTTGCCACATGGACGATTTGTCCATCTTGATGGAGGGCGAGTCGGTCCGCCATAAAGAGAGCTGAATCGATGTCGTGAGTGACGACGATGCTCGTTCCTTGGAGTTCATTTTGTGTTTTTACAATCAATTCGTTGATCTGTTGGGCCGTAATCGGATCGAGCCCCGTGGTCGGTTCGTCGTAGAGTAAAATTTTGGGGCGGTAGACGATCAGACGGGCAAGTCCTGCCCGTTTTCTCATCCCCCCTGAGAGGTCGGAGGGCATTTTCTTCTCGGTCCCCTCAAGACCCACCATGGCAAGAGCCTCTCTCACCTTCTCTTCAATCAGATCGTTCGGCAGCTTTTCTCCCGTGATCGAATCGCCGTGCTGTTTTAGGTAGAAGGCGGTATTTTCCATGATGTTCATCGAGTCGAAGAGGGCCGATCCTTGGAAGAGCATCCCCATATTTTTGACCGCCGCATAGAGCTCATTTTTTTTCATTTCGGTGATCATCTTCCCATCGACTTCGATCGATCCTTGGTCGGGCTTTTCGATTCCGATGATGTGTCTTAAAAGGACGCTTTTGCCCACTCCGGATCTGCCCAAAATGACCAAGATTTCTCCACGAAGGACATCGAGATTGAGCCCTTTGAGAATATTGACTTTCCCATATTGTTTCCAAAGTCTGCGGATTCGGATCATGCAGCGTTCATCCAGCTATACTTCATCGCCTTATGCAGCATATTCAGCCCCAAGGTCAAGAAGAAATCGCTCACGAGAATGAGAATGTAGCTTGTCACTACGCTCTGAGTGGTCGATTGGCCCACCCCGGCAGCGCCGCCGCTCGTTTTCATCCCTCGATAGCAGCAGACAGTGACGATCAACATTCCAAAAATAAAGGCTTTGATGATCCCGGTGATCACATCGAACACGCTGATATGAACGTGCATCGGGTTGAAGTAGGAGGCAGCCGACATGTGGAAAAGGTCGACCGCAATGAGGTAGCCCCCTAAAATTCCCATCATCGTACTGAAAAGAGTGAGGAGAGGAATCATCACCGTTCCAGCGATAAACCTCGGGGCGACGAGATAGGCATAAGGGTTGATCGCCATCGATCTCAACGCGTCGATCTGCTCGGTCACTTTCATCGTGCCCAGCTCCGCGCACATCGAAGCGCCCACTCGCCCCGTTACCATAAATGCTGTTAAAATAGGTCCCAACTCGGTGATCATCGACTTAGCGACGATCACTCCGGTGACCCCCGCCATCCCTTTTTCTCCCAGTTGATAGAATGATTGGGCCGCGAGGACGAAGCCGGTGGTGAAGCCGGTGATCGCCACGACCGAGAGGGACATCACCCCGATATGGTAGAGCTGCTCCCGGATGAGGCGCCAGGCTGGGGGCTTCTTGCTAGCCGCCCAGAGGACTTCAAAGACCATCGACACATAGTCTCCGATCATTTCAAGAATTCTTTCTGAATGTTTTCTAACCAGAACGATCATGTTTTAATTCAAACTCCGCCAAAGTCCCATTGTAAAAGATCAGCCGATTCAGGTCAAAGAGACTGTTATCTTTTCAGTAATTGAAGAATAAAAATTTCGAT
>CAZIML010000189.1:585-3408 GCA_964540255.1 uncultured bacterium | reverse complement strand
ATTTGAGCTTCTTAATTCCAGGAGGCGGTCGGCACCATCATAAGTGTAGTGGAGGCGAATTCCATCAGGGAGAGTCTTCCACTCAAGGCGACCTCTTAGATCATAATCAAACAAAGTGGTCTTCTGCCCACTTTCGGTTTCTTCTTTGACTCGACCCATTTCATCATATTTTCGTTCAATTGAGATTTCTTTGAGAGGCTTACCATCCGCGTAAACATAAGAAATCTGTTTCGCCTGGTTCCCAGAAAAATCATAGAGAAATTTCTCTTTGAACACGATCTCTCCATGGGGATTTTTTTTCTCCCTGGATACGATCCTCTCGCCTGCGTCATATGTTTCAATCGTTGCTTGGCCGAGGGGGTCGATTGTTGTTTTTTGAAGGACATTTTGGTTCAATTCATTTTTGAAAAAATCATTCGAGATGAACATTGTAATGTGGCCGTAGGGATCGGTATGGCTCGATAGTTTGCCGTCTGTGTAACTGAATAAATCTACCGAGTTTCCTTGCGAGGTCTTGCGGACAGCTTTCTCTTTTCGATTTTCCCCATCATAGATGAACTTCATCCAGTTCTCGATTCGTCCAGTTGGCTCTTCTTCCCACTGTTCATCAATAAGGCCCTCTTCATTATGTTTTTGAACTAGAGCGATGACTCCATTGTCAGTCTTCTCTAAGAAGCCTAGAGAATCGTAGGTAAAAATGACTTTTCGATCTTCTGCTTCCTCCGCAATTTTTCGACCTGCCCCATCATAAGCAAACTGCGTTTTAAGCCCTCTTGAATCTGTGTAGGAAAGAAGTTGGAAGGAGCTATAGTTCCACTTTTCAGAGAGTAGAGTTGTCCCTTGGCTAGAATGGATTGTTTTAGCCGTTTGTCTTTTAAAAAGGTCATATTCGTAATGTACCTCGGTCCCATCGGAATAGAGGGTCTTTTTGAGAGTGCCATTTTTGTTGTAGACATGGCGGGTCTGAGTCCCGTCTGGTTGAGTCACCAAAATGGGTTTTCGAAACAGATTATAGGCATTCAACATCCTCTCGCTGCGAGGCATTTCTGCCAAAGTAAGGTTGCCATTGAGGTCATAATCAAACTGCAAAATGGGCGCGGCTATTCTTTCTTTTTCATCCTTGCACTGAGGAAGTTGAGTTGTTTTTCGATTTCCAAAAAAGTCGTAGCTGTGGATCGTTTGGTTCCCTCTAAAGTCAGTTTGGGTAAGAATGCGTCCTTTTGAGTCATAAGAAGTAGTCGCGATTTTTCCAGTGACAGGCTCCTCGCAAGATTTTAGGCGATTAGCCTGATCGTAGGAGAATGTTTTTTTCGATGATCCAACCTCTTTCGATTCTTCAAGGTTGCCTTGAGCGTTGTATCGATAGAAATTTTCTCTCCCGAGTGGGGTGGTTTTTCGTTTTACAAATCCAAAATCATCATAATCCGTTACGATCGTGTATCGGCTGGCTCCGAGTGTATCGATAACTTCCTCAGTGTGAACTTTCTGGTTCAAATAGGTATATTTGATTGTTCTCAACGGTTGCAGGGTTTTGGTATTCAAATCCAAATACGACTCTGAGAGAGCTTCAACTAATCCAGAAAGAGGATGGCGTTGATACCTTTTTTCAAGCCGCTGATTGATGCCTTTGATGTCATTTGGGTCTGTCGAAGAGCCATCATCGACGATTTCATGAACGAGGAGATGATCTCCGTCATAAAATGAAAATTCTCGAACGAGAATAGTCCCTTTGTTGTCTTTCGTTAGCTTTGCTGTACAGAGATCGGTCCCAGATTTGTAATAATACTCTATGTTCAGCCCATCTTCCTCATGTTCAGTTTTCAGAAGATGGAATTGATCTTTGTAATAGGAGTATGTTTTCCGATAATGCTCACCTCCGCTGCATCTTCCAGATGGATCGATTTGGAGGGGAGATGTTTCATTTCCTGTGAGGCGCCCCCAGAGGGTTTCCTCGACTACATCGCCCCCATCGTAGACAAATGTTTTCGCAAACAGCGGTTGATGGTTTTCATCTAACATTGCTTTACAGCGAAGATCTGTCCCGTCCCAGTAAAATTTTTGAGCTGAGCGAAGCTGGTCCTTTTCGTTGAAATACTCGATCAGAGTGAGCCGTTCTGAATCGTGGTGGTATCGAATAAGGAGTCCTTCAGCGTCTCTTACATCGGTTCGGTTGGGATAAGGAAAAAAATGAGCGATCGCAACCTTTTCGCCATTAGGCCCTACAGGGGCTAGAATTTTTTCGACTTTGTCGATATGGAATTCTTTTTGCTCCGGTTTTTCAGCCCATTTTTTTTCTTCTTTTTGATTGGAGGGGAGATAGTATTGAACCGAAAAGGGTTCTTTGCTGCCCAACTCAATTGAAGCAAGACGAACTCCAATTCCTTTTCTGCCTGCATTAAAGTGGTATTGTTCAATCGGGCGGCAATTGCTTTCCATTCCACAGATATAGTCCCGATGCTCGTGCAATATGGTCTTGTAGTTCAGCTCCTTTCCATCGGAAGCTTTGAGTTGGATCACATAAGGTTGTGATTTATCTGACTGCAAATAGTTTAGGTCTATCGAAGCATAAACTTTATTTCCTGCCGGATTCGTCGACTCCACTCTTTTGAGAAAGCGGGAAGATTTATCATGGAAATAACGGAGCTGGTGGCCGCTAGAGAGCCTTTCTGTTTCCAGAAGATAGTACACTTTTCCAAAGCTGTTTCTATCGTATTCGTGTAAGCTCCTCCCTCGGTAGATTCTCTGCCCTCCATCGGGCAGACATAAAGTAGCGATCCCTTTTTTTAGATCGATCTGGAGGATATTATGTTGTGGATTGGTTCG
>CAZIML010000189.1:0-569 GCA_964540255.1 uncultured bacterium | reverse complement strand
CCCTGAGATTCTGCTCGCGCTGCCTGTGGGTTTCAGAACGATCCTGTGTTTTGATTCCTTATGGCTATAGACATAGGAGACCATATTTCCGTTTGGCTCAGGAAGATATACTTTAAACGCTTTTCTATCTTGTGCAGTCTCTATGAGAAGGTTGGCATGCGGAAAAAGAGTCCACCCCCCTTGAGCCATCCACCCACCCTGTAGTGCTCTGAGAAGTAGATCAAAATTTCCTGAAACTTTTTCTAAAGCTCCTGAACTGGAGTATGTCCGTGCAACGAAAATGGGTTGCGCTCCCTCTATCACTGCATCTTGGAAGGAGAGATTGAGGTTCCCGGTAATGACGTTGACATGATGGAAGATGGTTGGATCTTCATTTTCAGCGAACGGTTGATTTGAATTAGTAAAAAGTAAACAAGGAATAAGAAGGAGAAGGAAGAGAAGGTGTCCCATTTTTTTCTCTCGTGAAAATGGGGGGTAGTTTATATAAATTAAATTTTGTTATTCAACAAAATTCTTAAAAGGCCCACTTGAGTTGAGCGGTGGTGTTGCTGCTGAAGAAGTGCTCGCCG
>CAZIML010000188.1:0-3439 GCA_964540255.1 uncultured bacterium | reverse complement strand
TTTGGTTAAGAAAAAACATCATTTACCAGCTGCAACGAATGAGTTTGTAGAAAAATTTTGTCGCTGGATTTATACAGGTCCGAGAATCTTGGATGCCATGGCCGAATGGATGAAAGATCGAATGAACCGGGCCGACTGTAAGGAGCTGACACCGATCGGAACTGGTCGCCAGCTTATGAAAATCCATAATACCCTCGGCGCGCGCTCTGAATTTCAGGGAGAGGTTTTTCAAGATTATCGCTCATATGATCCTCGTTATCTAGGGGATGCTCCGAGCCATTTTTTTCAGGTGGGTGACACTCAAATCATTCGAACGCCTGCCGTGACTCGAGATGGGGAAAGAACTCTTTTCGGCAGGTTACTAAGAGCTGAAGTTGTTGAAGAATTCAAAGGGTTTTTAGATGCTTACAAAAAGAAAGGGGAGCGGCACCTCTATGTCAATCTGATGGCACATCATGGCTCAGAAAAACTCCGCAACCAAGCTCTCGAATCTTTAGAGAAAGAGGTGCCGGAAGCATTCAACTTGATTCATCTTTCAAAAGATTGCCCTTTCTACCATCAATCGGATTCGTTTGCCTCTATGAGGGATGCAAAAGAGTTCAAGAGAGTATTTATCGACCAGATGTTTGGTCATAATCGAGCATATAAGTGGCCGCAATCCTGGGATTTAAAGCAAACTCGGGTCACTTGCGCAAGGGCTATTGAGGAAGTTCATGTTCGGTACTTTGATTCAAAGCCACAATTAGACAGGGCAGAACGGGCAGACTTTATCGAGCTTGCTTATACTCATCTGATCGAGATGTTGATTCAAGCAGAAAAACCTGCAAGCTGCAATCTCTCTTGTCGAAGTTGTGTTGATCGAGGAGCTGCAAACCTGTCGCTTCTTTACGCAAAGACTCAACCTATCAATGGAGAAACTTTAGCAACGATTGCTTTAGCTCCTGCAATTTTAGCTCAAAACCGGGTGATGTTGCCTTTTCGAATGCACCGATTGGCGCCCGCACTCGATCGGCTCAGTGAATGAGTCATCTCTAAAAACTCCCCCTTTCGCTTGCCGGATTAATCGTTCCTCGCTATACTAAGTTGATCTGTATGTGTATATGCATAAAGTAAAAAATCAGCAAGAGTATATCGAGCTTGTTGAAGAGCTGATCGAGCACGATCGCCGTTATTACGACGAGGCGAAGCCCCTCATTTCCGATTTCGAATATGACCAGAAGATGCATGCCCTCATCGCCTATGAAAAGGCTCATCCCGATTCGATCTTGCCCCATTCTCCCACTCAAAGAGTTTCCGAAGCCCCCACTGAAGGGTTCAAGCAAAAAGCTCATCTGACTCCCATGATGTCCCTCAACAACACCTACTCGGAAGAGGAGGTCGGGGAGTTTCTGAAGCGGGTTCATAAAGGGCTCGAGAAGAAAGAGGTCGATTTTTGCTGCGAGCTCAAAATCGATGGAACCTCTATTTCTCTTCGCTACGAAAAGGGGCATCTGACACAGGCCCTCACTCGGGGAAATGGAAAAATAGGCGACGATGTAACGGCCAATATCAAAACCATTGCCTCCGTTCCTTTAAAGCTCCACGGATCCCACTTCCCAGACGTTATGGAGGTGCGGGGCGAAGTGTATATGAGTCTTTCTACTTTTCGTGAGGTGAATCGAGAACGGGAGGAGGCGGGGCTCGAGCCTTTTGCCAACCCGCGCAACGCTGCGGCAGGTTCGTTGAAAATGCTCGATCCCAAAGAGGTAGCCAAAAGAAAGCTCAATTTGATCGCCTATGGAATTGGGGAAGGGCAATCTCCTTTGGAAGCGCAGCATGAGATCCACCCCTTTTTGAAGAAAGCGGGCCTTCCTGTAGCCAAGAGTGAACATGTGACGGTTTGCTCGAGTTTAGAAGAGATCATGAAGTTCGGCGCCAAAGTGGAAAAAGAACGAGATCATCTCCCTTTTGAGATCGATGGTCTTGTGATCAAAGTCGATTTATTGAAATACCATGAGCTTCTAGGGGTGACTGGGAAAGCTCCTCGCTATGCGGTCGCCTATAAATTCGCTCCCGAGCAGGCGGTGACGAAAGTGAACGAGATCACTGTCCAGGTGGGGCGGACCGGAGTGTTGACCCCAGTCGCAGAGCTCGAACCGGTATTTCTTGCCGGAAGCACCATCTCGCGCGCCACTCTCCACAATCAGGAAGAAGTCGCTAGGAAAGATATCCGAGTGGGCGATTGGGTCGTGATTGAGAAGGCAGGCGACGTCATTCCTCAAGTGGTCAAAGTTGATTTCAAGCGAAGGGGAGAGAAAAGCTCCGTGTGGCATATGCCGAAGGAGTGTCCCATTTGTGCGACTCGGGTGGTCCACGTGGCAGGAGAAGTGGCCGTTCGGTGTCCCAACCCAAACTGCGGCGGACAAAATATCCGGAGAATCATCTACTTTGCTTCTAAGCATGCGATGGACATCGAGCATATGGGGGAAAAGGTGGTCGAGCAGCTCGTGGAGAGAGGACTTGTCCAGCGGATCTCCGATATTTATCGCCTCGATGACTTCGCATTAGCCGGACTCGATGGGTTCAAAGAGAAGTCGATCCGCAATTTGTTGGAGAGCATTGAGGCATCGAAGAAATGCTCGCTGGCTCGGTTCATCATGGCCCTTGGGATTAAATCGGTTGGGACTGAGACAGCTGAGCTTTTGGCTGAAGAAGCGGGCGATATCGATCGGCTGATCGAGATGAGTGAAGAGGAGCTGATTGCCATTGGCGGGATTGGAGAAAAGACAGCCAAGGGGATCCGCGAGTTTTTTGCTGAGAAAGAGAATCGGCGCGAAATCAATGAGCTCCTGAAACTCGGGGTGAGCCCGCAAAAGATGAAGAAAAAGATCGCAGGACACCCTTTTTCAGGGAAAACGTTCGTCTTAACGGGCGCCTTGGAGAGCTTTTCGCGCGATGAAGCGGCGGCTCTGATCAAAGAACGGGGTGGGAAAGTGGCTGGCTCTGTGAGCAAAAATACAGATTTTGTTCTTGTTGGTGAAGATCCTGGTTCTAAATACGATAAGGCCAAAGAATTGGGTGTTGAAATCGTCTCCGAAGGGCAGTTCAAAAAAATGCTCTAGCTTTTTTTTCTTTGCAAATACATGATGTTTTCCATATAGGGAAAATTATAACCATCATATGGAGTGTTATGAAAACTTGGATCTTAGCTGCGGCAACTCTCTTACTCGTGAATGGCGCGGATGCCAGAGAAAGAAGAGGACCGCCTTCTGCCTGTCCTCAACCGAAAGTCGACTGCTGTGAAAAGCCAAAATGCGAGCCGAAGAAGTGCGAGCCAGCAAAATGCCAACCCAAACCGTGCAAGCCTGCTTGCAAGCCGGTTTGCAATCCAGATCCATGCTGCCCTCCGGTCTGGCTGGCGATGCGCAGCACCACCGGGATGAAGATGGCCACCACGCCG
>CAZIML010000187.1:0-3471 GCA_964540255.1 uncultured bacterium | reverse complement strand
AGCAGCAATTCCTCCCGGACCTAAAGGACCGGGTTTCCTTGCTGTCAATCAGATGCAGAAATTAATTATTGGCAATGGAGTGAGCGGCAAAGCTGCCTCCCTTTTTCTGAAATCAGAGGGAAATGAGGTGGTGATCGTCGATAAAAAAGGGGAGGGGGTTCCGTTCGACCGGGCCGATTTTCCTCTTGATGGATTCGATCAAATCATTCTTTCTCCCGGAGTTCCGGCCACTCATCCATTGGTTCAAAAAGGGATCGAGCTGAAGATCGAGGTGATCGGCGAAATCGAGCTTGGCTTCCGCCATCTAAAAAACAGGGCCTTTGGCATCACCGGATCGAATGGAAAAACGACGACGGTCACTTTGACGACTCACATCCTCAACGAGTCGAAAATCAAAGCGCGCGCCCTCGGAAATGTGGGAGATCCCCTTTCGGCCTATTTGATCGATGCCGATCCAAGCGAGGTATTGATCATCGAACTGAGCTCGTTTCAACTCGAAACGTTAGAGGCGGCAGCTCTTGAGGCGGCCATCGTTCTCAACATCACTCCCAACCATCTCGATCGCCACCCCTCCATGGAAAGTTATGCTGCAGCAAAAGCGAGAATTCAGCGCTGCTTGAAACCGGGAGGGGAAATGTTTATTTCTTCCCTGGTTCAAGAGGAATTTGGTTCCCTTTTTCCATCAGCTCTTCTGTTTGAAAAAGAAGTTGATCTGATAAATCGGTTGAGCTATACGCAATTAGGGATGCCTTCCAAACAAAGTGTTCAAGCAGCTTATCTCTTATGCAAACGGTGCGGTGTCACCGACGAAGATTTTTTACGCGGGCTTCAAACGTTTAAAAAACCACCTCATCGGATTGAATGGGTGGCGGAAATCAATGGAGTCGCGTATTATAATGACAGCAAATCGTCGAACGTCCATTCGGTGATGCATGCAGTGAGCCGTGTTCAAGGGCCGATCGTCTTGATTATTGGAGGGCTTCACAAAGGTTCCTCCTACCGCCCCTGGATCGAATCGTTCGAAGGAAAAGTGGCTCGCATCATCGCTTATGGACAGGCGGCGCCGATCATGGAGTATGAACTTTCTAAGTTCTTTCCATTTACAAAGGTAGAGCGCTTTGCAGAGGCTGTGGCCATCGCAAAACGCGAGGCAAAAAAAAATGAAACGGTCCTTCTTTCCCCCGGCTGCTCCAGCTATGATCAGTTTGAAAATTATGAGCGGCGCGGAGAGGAATTTAGGCGTCTTGTGAGGGAATTTGTATGAATCGAAAAAACACGATCTTGATTGCAGTTCTCATCAACGCAGGTCTTTTGGCCATGTTGATGATTGTCGCTTTGACGACCCAAGATGAGATGCCGGCGGCGCCAGTGATTGCCGCTGAAGCGCCGCTCGTCCTCCCTTCATTCGACGATCGCCCCCTTTTCAATGAGCTCCCTCTCACTGCGGCGAGCGATCCGGTAAAACCGGCTGAAGCCCCCCTTGCGGTTGTTGAACCCGAGCCTCTCGTCCATCCGCTTCCCGCCCTGGTCGCTGAAGCGCCCCCTCCAGTCATCGCAGCTCCTCTCATCCCGGCAGCTCCCATTCCTGTCGTCCCATTCATCGAAGTGAAAGTGAAAAAAGGGGATAGCTTGGAGAAAATCGCGAAATCAAACCGAACCACTGTCGATCAAATCATCAAGTTGAATCATTTGAAAAATAGCTTTTTGAAAATCGGACAGGTGCTCAAAATCCCGACTGAAAAATCGTTGCCGCAGATCGCTGAAAAGAAAATCGCCGAACAAGGCCCCGAGTATTACACAATGAAGGTGGGGGACAATCCTTGGGCGATTGCGATGAAGCACCACATGAAAGTGGAGGAGCTCCTCCGGCTCAATGGACTCAATGAAGAAAGAGCGCGCAAGCTGAAACCTGGCGATCGACTTCGGATCCGTTAAATGGAGCGGGCGGCTCTCTGGCTCATCGTCTCGGTCTCTCTTCTTTTCTCGATCGGCATTCTCATGGTTTTCAATACCACCTCGGCCGAAGTGATCGACCGCTCCCTTTTGACCAGCACCCACGCAGCGCTTTATAAACAGATTGGCTATGGAGTGATTGGGGTGGCGGCGGGTCTTTGCGTCTACCGCTGGGGGTATGAAAATTTGATCCGATACAGCGTTCCCTTAATCATCGTGGGCACCGTTCTTCTCGTCCTCGTTTTTGTTCCGGGAATCGGACAAAAATTGAACGGAGCGAGAAGATGGCTCGGCCTATTTGGATTTTCATTCCAGCCCTCTGAGTGTTTTAAAATTTTGATCCCCGCCGCCTATATTTACTGGTTTTCCAAACAGGAGATGCCCATCTCTCTCCACTCTTTTCTAAAAATGCTCGGCTGGCTCTCCATTCCGATCGCCCTCATCCTCTTTGAGCCTGACAATGGAACCACCTTCATCCTCTTTCTTCTCCTCATGGTCCTTTTCCTTCTGACTCGGATCCGCCTCCTCTATTGGGCTCTCCCCCTTTTCGGCCTTACGATTCTTGGAGGGATCGCCGCCTATAACATGCCTCACGTCCATCATCGGATCCAAATCTATCTCCATCCAGAACTCGACTTAAGAGGCAAAGGGCATCAGCCTCATCAGGCGAAAATCGCCGCCGGATCAGGACAGCTTTTCGGAAGGGGGCTTGGCGAGAGTTTGCAAAAGCTCAATTATTTGCCCGAGGCCAGGAGCGATTATATCGCTGCCATCTACGCCGAAGAGATGGGATTTGTGGGAATTTTGGGTCTCATCGCCCTCTATATTACACTTGCCTCGAGCGGTTTTGTGATCGCTATTCAATCCCAAGAGAAAGGAGCCTATCTTTTAGGGGCCATCTTGACCTTTTTGATCGCGATCCAAGCCTTTTTGAATTTAGGAGTGGTCTCTGGGCTTCTCCCCAGCAAAGGGATGACGCTCCCTTTTTTTTCCCAAGGTGGAAGTTCCCTCATGGTCAACCTCATCGTCCTCTTCATTCTCCTCGATATCTCAAGGAAACGGAAAGTCTATGCTTAAAATATTGATCGCAACAGGAGGAACTGGAGGCCACTTATTCCCTGCCCAGCAGCTCGCCGATCAGCTCCCTTTCGCTGAGGTCCATTTCGCAGGGCACAAACTGACATCGAGCCCGTTTTTTTATAAAAAAGCCCCCTTTCACGAGATCGCATCGGCCAGCTCGCTCAAAAAATGGCCCCAACTGATGAAGGGATTTTGGCAAAGCCTCAAGCTGATCGCCCGATTAAAGCCCGATGTCGTGGTGGGGTTTGGAAGTTTTCACAGTTTTCCCGTTTTATTAGCTGCACTTATTCTTGGAAAAAAAATCGTCCTTTTTGAGGCGAATTGCTCCCTTGGAAAAGTGAATCGTTTTTTTGCTCCTTTCGCCAAAAAAGTGGCCTTTCAATTTCCGTTCCCCCATCCGAAAGCAGTCTATGTTCCTCTCCTCCCTTGGGGAAAGAA
>CAZIML010000186.1:0-3551 GCA_964540255.1 uncultured bacterium | reverse complement strand
TACAAATGGCACTTCAATTTGACAGGAAGTTACTAGAACATAAAGGCGCGAGTCAGTAAAATTATTTCTTTAAGGCAGGTGAACCAGTGAATTTGAGCGCAAAAACAGCAACATTTCTTTTGGGTGTATCGCAACTAATTGCCCAGCCTAGCGGCTTTAAACTCGTTCAAGGGGAGGCTACTCCCCCGCATCTAGAGAATTGTGCGCAAGTAATCAGTTCCGGGAATGCGATCATCGAATGGGATGATTTTTCGGTTGGCGAGCACGAACGATTCGAATTCAGGCAGGGAAGCGTTGTTGATACTATTCTAAATCGTGTGACAGGATCTTTGCGGAGCAATATTCTTGGAGAACTTCATTCGAACGGCAAAGTCATTCTTGTGAATCCACAGGGAGTATTCATCGGCCCGAATGGAAGAATTGACGCTGCCGGCCTCATCGCCTCGTCGCTCGATCTTCCCAATGAACACTTTTTATCTCAGAATGGACTTCATTTTTCGGGCGATTCAATAGGCGAGATCGTGAATTTGGGGACGATCGAGGCGGGAGGCGAGGTCTTCTTGCTGGGGCCGAATGTACGCAATGATGGGACAATTCGTGCTGCGCACGCAGGGCTTGGCGTTGGCCGTTCCATTCTGGTTCGTCCCGAAGGGGCTGAACGGATCCTGATACAGGTTCCCGTTGAAGAAGGGGAGTTGAGTCACTCTGGGTTTATTGAGGGATTGAAGGTTGAATTGCGGAGCGGCGCTTTTGCGAAAGCGATTCAGTGTTCGGGCGTGATTGACGCGAATCTCTTTGAGGAGCGCGGAGGAGAGATCTATTTGGTGGCGGATCAAGGAACTTGTGAGGTGTCGGGAAGTTTAGGGGCTCGGGGGGGACAGATCCATGTTCTTGGCGACACGGTCCATTTGCTCAACGGGACTGAGATTGATGTGTCGGGAGTAGAGGGCGGTGGTGAAGTGTTGATCGGCGGGGACTACCAGGGGAAAAATCCCAACATCAAGAATGCTAAATACGTTTGGGCTGGAAATGAGACTGTCGTGAAGGCCGACGCCATCGAAAAGGGAAATGGCGGCAGAGTGATTTTCTGGGCCGATGAAGCGATGTCCCACTTTGGGAAAATCTCGATTCGCGGCGGAGAGATGGGAGGAGACGGGGGATTTGCAGAGGTGTCGGGAAAAAGCCTTGATTTTCGGGGATTGACTGATGGGGGAGCTCCGTTCGGGCGTGTGGGGACGCTCCTTCTAGACCCGACTGACATCACGATCAGTACAGGAGCAGACTCAGGAGGAAGTTTTAGCGGCTGCCCCTCCTCCTATACTCCATCAGGAACCCCCAATACAATCAATACTACTACGTTGCAAAATCTTTTGAACACGCCCTGCTCTGTAACGATCAACACTACTTCAGGTTCTGGGGGGAGCGGGATCATCACGATAGCAAACAATATTACATGGAGTGCTGCAACGACTTTAACTCTCACTCCGACAGTCAGGGTGACGATGAATTCTGGAACGACGATTTCAAATACAAGTGCGTCAACAGGGTTTAATGCCGTTGTGATCTCACCGCCAATTTCAACGGGTGTTGTCGACGGTTCAACCCTTCGAGCCATCTCAACTGTAGGTGGAAATATCAGCATTACGAATACTACGACTAATAGGGGGATCACCCGTCTCGAGGGGCTTTTAAGCACTCAGGATGGAGCGATCACAGTCACGTCGTACGCACCCAGTCCATTTTTTGGTTGTTGCTTGACCGGGATTCAATGGAATACAGGGGGAGTCACGATTACGGGATCGGGCACATTAACCATGGAAGGGCGTGGGGGTACGGGGGGCTCAGTCTGGATGTCGGGAGTCTCGATTGCATCGGGTATAGCCATCAGCATTATGAACGGGAACTGTTCAATTACAGCATTCGGCGGTCAGGGAAGCAATGATCAGATGGATGGGTTGCGGATAGACGGTGCGACCATTACTCTCAATGGAACCGGTTCATTGACCCTCACAGGGACAGGCGGAACCGCCGGAAGCGGAACTACCGCGGGTCCAGGAATATTGTTTTCGAATACAGTGTTAGTCCAATCGATAGCCGGTTCAACGGGTTCCATAAGTATGACTGGAACTGGGGGAACGGGCACATCATCGCCGAATCATGGAATCAGTTTTTCTTCGGGAACTACGGTTAGCTTGCAGGGAAGCGGCTCTTTGACGTTGATCGGAACCCCGGGTGGGGGGGGTGGAGCCTATGGCGCCTTTTTAAACGGAAATCTCACAACGAGTGGTGGTGCAATTACCTTTGGCCAGACTACACCAACCACCGTACCAACCACCGTTTTTCTAAACACAGGCATTACAATTGATTCAACAAATAACGGCGGGACTCCTGCTGGCGGTGCCATCACTTTCAACTCGAGTTCTACCATTACGGGGGCTCAAGCTCTCACTTTAAAAGCGGGAACGAGTCCGATCACTTTAGGAGCCGCTGTTGGCTCTATCACCCGGCTTGGCGCCATGACCGTTACAACGACAAATAACACCGCAGACCAAGGATTCCGATTCAATGCAAACCTCACCGTCACTTCGTTGGATGCATCGGGAGTGACCCGAACAACTGTTGGAGCCAATACTCTCACGGTCTCTTCGAATAACGGGACGATCGAATTTGGAGGAATTGATAGCCTCTCCGGGAATAATTACCCTCTCACTTTAAGCGCTGGCTCTGGAAAGATCTGGATCCACGGAGCAGTTGGAGCCAACCAAAAACTCGGCACCCTCACAATCACCAGCACCAACACAACCGTTGGACAAGGTTTTGGGATCGGCGGAGTGATCAACCTCACCAACTTTAGCGACCTATCGCTCACCAACCTCACCCCCAACCCGATCACTGTTCTCGCTTCCCTTGGAACGGCAGGAATCACAACCACAAACTCGGCGATCTCATTCACTCAAACGATCGATGCACAGACAAGCGGATCTGGCAGCTTCACATTGAACGCTGGCACGAGCACGATTTCCCTCTCGGGCGCCATCGGCGGCACGACTCCGCTTGGTGCCTTCACCTGCACGGCCGGCACGTCGATCACTTTGCCAACTAGTACAAAGACTGCCGGCGGGGCGATTGCGCTCAACGGCCCTGTACCCATGAGCGCAGCCGTTGCGCTCGACTCAACGAATGGGGGGCTAACTGCAACAGGCGCGAACATCAGCATCACAGGAGCTGTCACGGGCGCTCAGGCCCTCACTCTGCGAGCTGGATCCTCTGGAGGGATCACCTTCGGCTCCGCGGTCGGTACCTCGCTCACTCGAGTCACGACGCTCACTTTGACGAGCGGAGCTTCTCTTTCTTTGGGAGGCAGCCTCTTCTTGACCAACAGCGTCGCCATCCCGATGGCGACGACGCTGACGGGGAATGCAGAGATCAATACTGGGCCGTAACTATTTGAACTCCTGTTTGAACCAAAAGCTCCTTTTTTGGAAGCAGTGGATCACGCCCCCGACCGTTTCTTGATACCAGACTCTGGTGCTGGAGCAGACCACTGCAAA
>CAZIML010000185.1:0-3557 GCA_964540255.1 uncultured bacterium | reverse complement strand
GGTGGCGGCTTCTAGTCGACCATAAAGCTTCTGCCTTTAGGCAGGAGTTGTTTACGAGCCGGATCATACTGATTCACCCATTATTTCGGTATACATATTTCTTCTTCGGCATGTAGACTATCTGAGATTGAAAAAAAGAGTATGTATATGTCTGCTGAGCCGTTGAGCCACCGTCCGATTGTCTCGTGCACGATTTGCACTGAGCCTTATGACGAAATGAATCGACGACCGATCGCCTTTCCCTGCATGCACACATTTTGCGCTATTTGCGTAACCGCCGTTCGGAGAGGGGGGAATCCACTCTGCCCTACTTGCCGATCGAACATCATGAGGGGAAACATCCAATTCAACTTTGGTCTTGAGGAGGCGCTGAGGCAGATGGGGCAATTTGGCTTGAGGAGTGTAGCTGCATCGCGCCGTCCGAGCATGGAAGGGGAAGCAGCTCCTTCCCTCCCTCCTCTTCTTGCAGAAGCGCTGAGGGGGTCGCTAGAAAGATTTTCAGGAGCGAATCGAGGAGATGCCATTCAGGAATTACACCAAATTCTGGCCCGCCGGAGCGGCGATGAATGTGAAAGAGCGCTCGCCTGTTTTTATCTCGGATTAGTCTACATTCAATCGGGGCAGTTTAACGAGTCGGTTCCTTATTTTTCTCAAATTACAGAAAGTCTCTATTTAGATGAGCAAAGGAAAGATCTCAGCTGTTATTACCTCGGGCTCGCATATTTTAATTTGCAAAGGAGGATGGAAGCCTTTCCTCTTTTCAATAAGGTTGAATATAGTTCATATGTCCTCGCTGATCACGGGGCTGCCTTGAATTATTTTCTTGGGTGCATGCGCTATTACCGGCGAGAATATGAGCTCTCAATCGACTCTCTATCACGGGCTAAACAACATGGGGAGATCGACGCGCCCTTCAAAGACAAGATCGATTGTTATCTGGGACTTGCTTTTGCAAATTCTGAGAGATATCAGGAGGCGATCGAATGCCTCACACAAGTCAAGGATAGCCCCCACCTTAGTTCCGAGAAGAAAATGAAATTGCATCATTCATTGGGAATCGCTCATGCCCGGAGCCATCAATACCGAGAGGCGGCTCGCTGTTTTACTCATGTGGTCAACAACAGCGGAAACGAGGAGTTGAAAGAGCAAGCCCAAACGGAGCTGAACGCCCTGCCCCGCTCCTGCCAAATTCTTTAGAGCTGCCTCTTTAGTCATCCTTCCTGCATGCGGATGAAGGGGGGGAGCGATGCGAGGAAAAGGAGGGAGAAGGGGAGGAAGAGGGCGATGCTCGGGGGAAGTGCTTGGTTTTCAGCGAGAATGAGCATTCCATCGAGGATCACTTTGACCCCAATGAAGGCGAAGAGGGCGCATGAGGCGATGAGAAAGAGGGGGAGATTGCGCGAGTAGCGCATCGAAATGGGGCCGAGGGCGAAAAGGACGAGAAATGGCATGAGGGGAAGAACGAGTTTGTAATAGAGATGGGCAGCGATGCTCGCTTTGTCGGCGCTTTCCCCAAGGCGCTGGAGAAGAAGGGTGAGAAGGGGGCGGTTTTCAAAGGGGACGAATCGGTGGAGAACTGCTTGAGGATCCCAGGGAAGGTCGGTAAATGTTTTTTCCGCGCAGCTTTCGGTTTTCTCAAACTGTCTGAGCTCGTTTCTTTCAAAATGGTGGACGCTTTCTCCTTTCAGAGTGTCGATTTGAAATGTTTTCATGTGCCAGATATCGTCCGGCGCAACAATCCAAAACAGATCCAAAAGTGTTCTTTTCTTTTCATCAAATTTTAGGTAGACCAATTCGGAGCCGTCTTGAAGGATGAGAGACGAAACATGCACTTTTTCCCTCTTTTTTTTCTCTTTGTGCGCTTTTTTAAACTCTCCGGTGATGTCTTGGGCTTCAGGGGCAAGACATTGGCTGTTCAAATAACAAACAGATGAGAGAAGGGCGGCAAAGAAGAAAAAAGGGGAGAGGAGCCTTTTTTTCGAGAGGCCAGCCATTTGGAGCGCCACAATTTCCCGGTGTGAATTGAGATCGAACAGGACGCGCATCGTAGAGAGGAGAAAAGCCAAGGAGAGGAAAAGCTCTAAAAGGCTTGAAAAGGTGTGAATATAGTAGAGAGCGATTTCCGAGAGAGTCGATTTCGCGAGAAAGTCAATCCCATTGATCGAAAGGTCGACGATCACATAGATTCCAAAGATGCAAACGAGAAGGAAGAGAAACGTTTGGATCAGTTTGGTGAAAAGATGCCTCTGCCAAATTTTCATGCTCCTCCCTTTGAAATGCGGTGGAGGTGAAGGATCGAACAGCCCCAGACAAACGGGTGGGGAAGGAGAAAGGCGAGAGTGGCCAAAAGGGGAAGGCTTTTGAGCTCTTTTCCAAGAAGATAACTGATCAGCACCGAAAGGGTTAAGAGAAGGGCATAAAGGAGATTTTTTTTGCTCGGATTTCTCCCTTGCTCAATGCCAAAGGTGGCGCCCAGGAGGGTGAAGCTAAAGGCGGCAAGCGAAAGGGTGATCCTCCGGAGAAGCTCGATCCGGGCTTGCTTTTTTTTGGGACTTAAACGGAGCATTTTTACATTCAGGGCGTTGAGATCGAGGTGGGGGCGGTTCCTTTTCAGAGCGGAGGAAAGAAGGGGGGCTGCCGTGGTCATCGAAACTTGATTTTCAATGATCAGATTGTCGAAAAGCGAGTCGGTCGGCAGATAGGTGATGAGAGCCAGATCGCTCCCCATCAATTCAGTTCCTTTGAGGCAAAGTTTGCGCGCCGAGATGAGATTGAGCCGATGGTGCCGCTCATTGTGGGCGATCAGAATGAGGTCTTTGATCGTCTCATCATCTTTCACCTCCATATTTACATAGGCGTGCTTGAGCTTCACAAGTTTCTGTCTTTGAAGGAGAAGGAGCGGATTTTCCGACGTCTCTTTATAAAGGAGGGTTTTGGAAGCTCTCCTGCAGTAGGGGGCGATCTCGGCGCAAACAGAAAAATTGAAAAGAGCGATGAGAAACGAGGTGAGGAGGAGGGGGGTGAGGATCGAAGCGAGGCTAAGCCCCGAAGCGCGGAGGGCTGTCAGTTCAAAAGTGCGGCTGAATCTTTGAAAAAGGAGGAGAGAGGCGATGAGGGCCGAAATGGGAATTGCGATCGGCAAAATCGTCGGAATTTGGTAGAGTATAAAGAGTCCTGTTTTTCCAAAATCGCCCGTGAGAGCAGTGAATCGAGCGACTGTTTTAAAGCGGGCGACGATCAGCACTAAGATAAAGGTGCTGACCGAAAGAGAAAGAATCCGGAGGTAGCTTTGCAAGGCGTAACGCCACAAAATCGGCATGCAGTCAGTTTAACAGATCGGTTTCTCAACGTCCATTGGGATCAAAAAAGTCCTCTGATGGTCGGTTATTCGGGAGGCCCCGATTCAAAAGCGCTCCTCTATGCTCTCATCGAATGCGGCGTGAGGCCCGATATCGTCCACGTCGATCATGGATGGCGAGAAGAGAGCCGATCGGAAGCGGAAATTTTGAAGAAAGAGGCTGAAGGATTGGGATGCCGATTTTTTTCGACACGGCTTC
>CAZIML010000184.1:0-3641 GCA_964540255.1 uncultured bacterium | reverse complement strand
GAAATTGATGGAAAGATGGTTTCTATTGGACAGCAGTTGACTTGGGTTTATCGAACTTTCAATAGTGACCCCTTTCAAAGGATGACCAATCCTGCCTTTCAGCCCGTGATCACAGTTCTTCATCAAGATATATTCTTGCATCCTATTTCGATGAATGAATGTGCAAGATTGTTCGGGGAGATCATGAAGTTGAATCCTCGAGACACCCGCGATGAGGATCTTAAAAATCGGGTTGCTTTGCTTCGATATATATTTGCTGTAATGCCTTACAAAAGGGGAAGCGCTGCGATTGGTGAGTGGATCGAGAGGACCATCTACGATTGTTTTGGGTATTCTACGACTTATCAGCCCCGATACGCTAAAGAAAGCCCAGATATTATTGCAATCAACTCGCTTCGTTATTCTGAGTATCTGAAAAGGTATAAGGAGATCGTTCAAATTTCAAAGCAATAAAGAGCCTAGCTTTTTCAGTTTTGTCAAAGGAGTAGTCACTTGGATAGATTCAGCAGCCTTTCGAAGTCGATGTGCGATTCGACGACTTGAATCGCCTCTTCAACTTTCGCTGTGTCTTCTTTTCGAATCTTGGTTGTAAAGCCGTTGATCATCTTCATTACGGCAAAACTGCTCAAAGGAACGTAGAGCATCGGGATGTTCGACTTGCGGATTTGCTCTAGGATCGCCTCTTTGGGAGGGACTCTTCCCGTCAAAATAATCCCCGTTTCTAGATCGTCTTGGGGGTTGCCGATTTTCAAATCCCAAAAACGGGTGAGAGTGGCGAGGATGATATCCTCTCTCCCAGCGGGGGTAATGATCAATTCATTGGGGATGATCGCCGATCGATACATTTCTACCGAGGCGGCAACGAGGCGGATGTTTTCATAGTGGCGGAGGCGGAACTCTTTGCCGCTCATGAGCTCGGTCTCAAACAGGATCTCAAAGTCAGCCATGGTGGGCATGCTGAGAAAGGGATCGTAGGGGATCGCGCCGAGAAGAGGGACATTCCATTTTTTTAACGCTTTTGGAACATATTCGAGGATCATCTCCCGCTTCTCTTCTAATACGCGATTCAAAATCACTCCAGCGACCCGGACCCCATGCTGCTGACACTGGGTGTAGTTGAGGGCAAGCTCATCAAAACTAGAACCCAACCCGCCCGATCCGACGAGAATGAGGGGGCATTTCAGGTGCGCTGCCACTTGGGCATTGTTGAGATCGACGATCGATCCCACTCCCGTATGCCCAGTTCCCTCAATCACTGTCATCTCGTTCCGAGTGCGGATCGATTGAAAGGCATCGATGATTTTTGCAACGAGATCCTTATGATCCACTTTTCCATCGAGATAGTCTCTTGTAAATCCCCGAGGAAAAAGAACCGGGCTCATCTCCTCATAAGGATCGGCAAGATCAAAGTAGCTTTTGAAGAGAAGAACATCCTTATCGACATGAACCCCTGTTTCGGTTTCTACATGTTCCTGCCCCACCGGCTTCATAAAACCGATCGGCTTCATCCGCTTCTTCAATCCTGCGATCAACCCCAAACAAGTGGTCGTCTTCCCAACGTTCTGACCTGTAGCCGCTACGAAAAATGATTTCATAATATCTTCAGTATATCTGTTGATTTAAATAATAACAAATATTACAGGGGGAAATATATAGTCATTGGAGTTCGTTATATGAAAAAGCTTCTTCTCGCACTGATCGCATTAGGGTTTGCTTTTGCAATTTCATCTTGCTGCGATCAATCGTATTGTCCCGGAAGACGTCAATGCCGCGTGAAGGCGGATGAGACGAAATACCGTTGGGACCGGCAAGAGAGAGATGATGAGCGTAGACGAGCCGTGGAAGAATCAGAGGAGCGATCCACCCCTTGCCCTCTTCACGACAGACAGCATCGCCGCTGGTAAATATAGTGCAGAGTCTCGGTCACATCGGGGAAGAGCTCAAGCGATCCAAGCTCTTCCTGTTTTACCCACTGAAATCCTTCAATTCTGGGAACGAATTCGATGGGTTTGGCCAAAAAGATGAAGTCGATGTGCTCGTGCGCCGGCTGATCTTTGTAGGGAGGGATTTTTTCTAAAAGACATAGAAAAGGGCGAACTAGACTGGCAGCATTGGGACCGTTTATTTTCAGATGCTCATCTTCAAGAAACTCTATTTGAAGTGCTGTCTCTTCAAAAACTTCTCTTCGAGCCGCCTCTTCGGGCGTCTCATTCGGCTCTAGATGGCCTCCCGGAGGAAGCCATTTGCCGTGTTTTTGATGGAAATGGAGAAGGACTTGGTTTTCATGAAAGATATAGACCGTAGCAGTAAACTGCCTTTCCATTATTTTCCAAGCTCAGAATAGATGCGGGTTGTAACCCCGAGGGCGAGATATGGGTCGGGAAGGAGGCGCGCCTGAACCGAGAGTTCCTGAATCCTCTTGGCCACGAGCTCTTTTAATTTATCTGCGACCGGCGGAAAGGAGAGGAATCCGATTCGAATCTGCTCTTTCCCTCTCTCAGCAGGAGATCTGCCGTTGTAATCAGGAAGATTTACATCGGGGATTCGGGCGCTCAATTCATTGATCTTTTGGGAAATGAAGGCCGATTCTCTTTCCATAGCTCCATAATTGTCCACTGCAAGCTCTTTGTAGCGGGTTAAGGCACGGTCGATCCATGCGCCGCCTTCGACAATTTTCGCACTAAGTTCTTGCTTCAGAGTCATTTGTTTTGTGCTAGCTTCACGATGAAGTTCTTCGATGATGCGAGCCACTTGATCCCAGTTGGAAGCGAGTTTTGATCCATTATTCCCTATGAGTTCGTTGAGCTGAGTCTTGGCCTTTTCAGGGAGGTGTTGGATCGCATCGCGAACCTCTTTCCGGAACTGCTCATGTCTGAATGGCTGGCCAAGGTTGCGGATGGGTCCTCTTGATTGGAAGCTTTTCCATTGAACGAGAAGAGACCCTTGCGGGTTTTCCCGATCGATGAGCCGGTTGCAAGCAGCGGCGAGGTTTGCCTCCGTTCCAATCAATGCAGCCTTCTCTTGGACGCTTTGAACAAGGTCATTTGCTTTCTGTACCGTTGCCTCATTTTTGGGAAGAGATCTTTCGATCAATTGCCTATAAACCGAGAGCTCTCCGATACTCAGCGAGGAGGGGGTTACATTTGGATCCAAGTTGCCGAGAATCGCTCGAATCCTGTCGAGGGCCCCGGTTAATTCGGTGTGGGTCGAGAACTTTCCTTGAGCCCCTTGAAGCCTTAGGGAAGCTTCAGCGACCTGTTCCATTTCTCGATAAACTGGGGTGAATACAGCCCCGAGCCGTCCTTTATACTCTTCCTTGAGCCGGAGAATTTCACCGCGCATTCTTCGGTTCGTCGAAAACTCTTTAAATATCCTAAATGCAGTCGCAAGATCATCCTGAACGTTTGTTTTATTGCCCACTTTTTCTGGAAGCTTGTCGGTGACGGCTTTCAAGGCGCTTAAGGTCTTCACAGTGATCTGTTTCGTTTGATCGAATCGCTGCTGAATGGGGACGTTTGGATCCTCATCCACGTCAGGTTCTGTTAACTTTTTAAAACTTTCCTTCACCAACCGATCAATCAAATCGGATGAAACGTCATTGAGTCTTGATTGAGCATCGTCATATCGCTCTTTCAATTGGA
>CAZIML010000183.1:0-3726 GCA_964540255.1 uncultured bacterium | reverse complement strand
AATCATCGATGTTGAGGGCTATCCGATCGACAGCGTCCTCCTCCTCATCATGAAAGGGCCTCATTCTTACACCGGTGAGGATTCGGTCGAGATCTGCTGCCACGGCGGCTCTCTCATCACGCGGAAAGTGCTCGCCCGCGTCTTTGAGGCGGGAGCCAGAGGAGCCCAACCCGGCGAATTTTCGCTCCGCGCCTATCTCAACGGCAAGATCGACCTCGCTCAAGCCGAAGCCGTGCAAGAGCTGATCGCCGCCAAAAGCGATCTTGCCATGGTCCATGCCGAAAGACAGCTTCAAGGGGCTCTCTCACAAACGATCCGCGCCCTCCAAAAAGAGCTCACCGACGTCGCCGCCATCCTCGAAGCCTGGGTCGATTTTCCCGAAGAAGGGCTCGAATTTGCCGCCATGGATGAAATCATCGTCTCGTTGGAAGGAGCCCTTCGCCGGATGGAGAAACTCGAATCGACCTTCCATGAGGGAAAAATCCTCCATGAAGGACTCTCTCTTTGCCTTCTCGGATCGCCCAACGTCGGAAAATCGTCCCTCATGAACGCCCTCCTCGGCAAAGAGCGGGCCATCGTCACTCCGATTGCAGGAACCACCCGCGATCTTTTGGAAGAAGATCTTCGCCTAGGCCAGCTCCATTTTAAACTCATCGACACAGCCGGCATCCGCGACACTCAAGAGGTCGTAGAAAAAGAAGGGATCCGCCGCTCCACCATCGCCATGGAAGAGGCCGATCTCATTTTGCTCCTTCTCGACGCCACCCGCCCCATCGAACCAAACGACGAGGAACTTTTAGCCCGCGCTCCCAAAGGGAAAACGATTCTCGTTTGGAATAAAGTCGATCTTCAAGATCCGATAGAAAAGATTGATGGAGTGAAAATTTCCGCAAAAAACAAGCAAGGATTGGATGAGCTAAAGGAAGCTATTGAAAAACTGATTTGGAAAAAGGGGCCTCCCTCCAAAGAGGAAGTGGTGATTACCCAAATGCGCCACTATCAAGCATTGAAAAATAGCGCCCGATGCGTCAAAGCGGTCATTGAGGGGCTCAAGTCGGGCATTTCAGCCGAATTTGTCGCCTCAGACATGCGCGCTTCGCTCACCGAACTCGGCGCGATTGTCGGAACCAACGTGACTGAAGACATTCTCTCCGCCATTTTCTCTAAGTTCTGTCTAGGAAAGTGAAGGAAGAGTCACTCCCATCTCACTCAGAGCCCTCACAATATGTGTTGGCAAAGGGCGGGGAGGAGGAAGCGGCGGCCGCGCCGTTCTCGCTTTTTGAGTCACTTCCGTAGCAGCAGTTCTTGCTGGGACGTACGGTTCCGAAGAACTCGAAATAGGTGCTGACATCTGATTACTCCTCTTTTCTTATAAGCCAATTGATTTCATGCTGTTGATCAGTGAATGAGCTCGCCCGTTTTTCTTTCGTTTTCATAGGCTCGCTAGCATCCCCTTCTTCTTCCATTAAATCGATCAGATAGAGGTGGCCGTCCTGTCCGAGTTTGATATTATTTAGGAGGAGATCATTCACATATCCGTCATTGCGATTGTCTGCCGAAAATAGCTCTTTTAACTGTTGCCAAACAGAGCTTGTCCGATCGAATGTATCGATCGGAAAATCTTGAGGAATATAGGGCATCAATCGAATGGAGGACAAACATTGATCTTTCACATACCTTTGCGCAGCTTCAGATCGCTCATCAGAATCAATGATTGAAAACAACTCATTCGCTCGTCCTAAATGGGGATTGAAATTGTAAAATTCAGGAGTAAATTGGCTCAAAACAGGATCTTTTTTATTCCGAGCGTACAGCATCCATTGGTTGGCGACAAACCGGGGCGCGCTATTGAGAGCCTTCCCGTAGAATAGTTTCAGAACACAGGTCCCTTTCCCTTCAACTTTGCATAGATAAGCCTTTGAATACTCTCCCTCGCCGATGCTTGCTGCCGAAATATCGGTAACAGTCACTTTGCTCCCGCCTCCAAAATCAATCTCGAACGGAACAAATCTCCCTTCCCGCTTCAACTGGCGTGCCTCATCGATCTGACTCTGCTCAAGTTTTATTCGATCATAGAATCGTTGAGCCTCAGGGCCTGGTCGAATGGATTTGAAAGGAGCTTTCGGAGCCTCCCTAAGGGCAGGAATTCCATCCCGTTTATCCCTAGCTGCCTTCAAGTGAGGGTGAACGGGTTGTGGTCCGAATGCACTCAAGTCGGGAAGGAACAAATCGGGAGTAGGGAGAGTTGCTCTTCCACTAAGTCCACGAGGATCAGGCTGTCCAAGATCGAGCAACGGGACCGGGATATTGGGACAGCGAGGCGCTTTCGCGCTGCCAGGATCTTGCCCAAGCCCTATTGGAGAAAGTGAACTTCGCTTCGGACTCCCAAACAAACTAACTGGACTTGCCATAAAATACCAAAATTTGAAATTAATTTTATTAAATTTTATCAAAAACCGCAATTAAACTACACCCAAATCACCTGCAAGCAGCCCCTTGACGAAATTCACATTCCATGTAAATCTACCTCAATCCCTTATGAAAAAAGATCGACTTTCGAAAATCACTCAAATTCTGGCTGAACTCTTCCCGAATCCCACTATTCCCCTGAATCATAGTGATCCCTACACGCTAATCATCGCCGTTTTGCTTTCTGCCCAGTGCACCGATGTCCGAGTCAATCTGACCACCCCTCGCCTCTTCGAAAGAGCCCAAACACCCGCTGACATGGTGAAGCTCACGCCTCAAGAAATTGAAGAAATCATTCGCCCCTGCGGCCTGGCTCCTACCAAGTCGAAGGCGATTTGGAATCTTTCCAGAATCCTCAATGATCAATTTGACGGGAAAGTCCCTACAACCTTCGAGGAGCTTGAAAGTTTGCCCGGAGTGGGGCACAAAACTGCATCTGTCGTCATGGCCCAGGCCTTTCATCATCCCGCTTTTCCCGTCGACACGCACATTCACCGATGCGCTCACCGCTGGGGGCTAAGCAAAGGGAAGAATGTGGAACAAACTGAAAAAGATTTGAAACGATTGTTTCCAAAAGATCGATGGATTAAGCTTCACTTACAGATCATTTATTACGCGAGAACCTACTGTCCCGCAAGAAACCATAGAATAGAACAATGCCCCATTTGCCATTTCATCGAGAACAGCTAGAATTCATGACCGATTTGGCCATGAGTCGCCTCTCTTTTCTCGATCCCTTTTTCCGCTTTTTAAACTTTTTCGACACTCCCTACTTTTTCTTCCTGCTGATTCCAGTTGTTTGGCTTGGGTTCTCCTACAAGTGGGGAATTCGACTCTACTATTGGGTCACATTCAGCAATTTGATCAATGCAAGCGCCAAAGATTTTGTCGGCTGGCCCCGCCCCAACACCGACCTTCCTGAAATCGGCCTCCTTCACCCCACCTCGTTTGGATTTCCGAGTGGTGGTGCCCAAACATCCCTCTTGCTAGCAGGCCTGCTCATTTATTCAAGCAGGACAAAGGGAGCCTGGATCATCGGCACCACCTACTTTCTCCTCATCAGCTTTTCTCGCCTCTACTTGGGAGTCCACTACCCCATCGACATTTTGGGGGGATGGCTCATTGGCGCGCTCCTCCTCGCCCTTTTCATAGCGACAAAAAAGCCGCTAGAATCGTGGATTGAAAGGAAAAGCCCCCTCTTTCTCTGCTATTTGGGAGTTGCGATCCCCACTCTCATCGCCATTTTTTTCGCCAACT
>CAZIML010000182.1:2523-3750 GCA_964540255.1 uncultured bacterium | reverse complement strand
TTCACCTCTTTGGGAGTGTGGAAGCGGGAGACGATCCCGAGATGAACGGGGAAGCCGCTCATCCGGTTGACAAACGTTTCGTAATGTTGGACTGCGAGAACGGTGGTCGGGACGAGAACGGCCACCTGTTTCTTCCCGTCGGCGACCGCTTTGAAGGCAGCCCTCATCGCCACTTCTGTCTTCCCATAACCCACGTCGCCGCAAATGAGCCGGTCCATCGGTTTTTCGGAGATCATATCTTCTTTGATCGCATGGATCGCGAGAAGTTGATCTTGGGTCTCCGTATAGGGGAAATCACGCTCAAATTGAGTCATCAGTTCTCCGTCGGGCGGATAGCGAAGCCCGCCGCGGACCACCCGTTCGGCGTAAAGCTGGAGGAGCTCGTTCGCGTAGCCGACGATCTGCGCCTGAGCGGTCGCCCGGGTCGCTTGCCACCGTTTGCCTCCGAGCTGGCTTAATGGGGGCGGCTCTTCGCGCGAGCCGATGTAGCGAGAGACCAGATAGGCCTGCGAAAGGGGGACGAAGAGCTTGCTTTTATCGGCGTATTCAAGAGTGAGAAATTCAGTTTCTTGCCCCAAATGATTGGTCTGCTTTTCCATCCCGAGATAGCGGCCGATCCCGCTATGGAAGTGAACGACCATGTCTCCGGGAGAGAGGGCGTGGAATTCTGCCGCGGGAGTGTGGGAGGTGCCCCTCCATTTTTGCCTCCGGATTCGGGAGCGGTGAGTGAGCTCCACATTCGGGACGACGACCAGTTTATTGAGGCAATAACCCGAGGTAAGAAATCCTTTTTCAAAGCGGGTATCTTTCGGAAGTTGAATGGAGGCAAGCTGCTTTTTCACCTCCTCTTCTTCCGTATCGCTGCTATTTAAAAAAAGGAAACGGAAGCTGGGATCGGGCGACTCCTCAGGATTGAAGCAATCTTCTACTTTGAAAAAGGGATGCTTGTAGATTTGCCCCTTAAAAGTGTGTCCAAACATCTCAAACTTAGGTTCTAAAGGAAACTGGGTGCAGAAAACATGGCGGCTTTTGTCCCAGCGCTTGAGAAGATCTTCAAAAGGGTAAAAGAAGAGCGACTTCGAGGCGGGCATCGCTTTGAGTCCCACATAGGTATCTTCGATCGCGAGGAGATCGTCCCATAAAATAATCGGGTCATCGAGATAGTCGACGATGTTGACCAGCCGTTTTGCCTGCTGTAGAAGCGGCATCTCTTTGGCCGGAGAGAGA
>CAZIML010000182.1:0-2513 GCA_964540255.1 uncultured bacterium | reverse complement strand
AGGATCGGCTCGTCGAGATATTCAGAAATGTTGACGAGGCGAGTCGCTTTTTGGAGAAGGGGCATTTCGAGAGCGGGGCAAAGAAACACTTCAGCTGCTTTCCCAATCGATTTTTGTCCCACCGGATCAAAGGTGCGGATCTCCTCAATCTCGTCGCCGAAAAATTCGATCCGGAATGGATCGCTTGAAGCGACTGGGAAGAGATCGAGAATGCCTCCTCGGATCGCAAATTCTCCTTTGTCAGAAACGACCGCTTGGCGGGTGTATCCAAGAGAGACGAGGAGCTCTGGAAGAGAATCAAATGAGACGTGCGATCCCTTCTTCCATCGGTGAAGTAGGGGGGCGAGCATCTCTTTGGGGATCACCTTTTGCAAAAGAGAGGGGAGGGGGCAGAGGAGAATCGTCGGTTTTTTTCGGCGGATGAGAGCGTCGAGCGCTTCGAACCGTTTGCCGATGATATCGGGACTTGGAGGAATCTCCTCCCCGGGGAGTGTTTCCCAAGCGGGGAATTCGACGGCTGATCCAGGGGCAAAGTAGGAGAGGTTGTCGTAAAAGCGATCTTCCCTCGTTCCTCCCGTGATGAGAAGAACCGATTTCTCTTTGAGAAGTTCGCTCGCGATCAGGGCTTTTGGAGAATCCCAAAGCCCCTCAATGATCACCGACGAGTTAGGTAGCATGGGTCAATAGCTGCCGGATTTTATCCAGCGCTTTCGGAAGACCGTTTGGATCTTTTCCTCCCGCTTGCGCCATGTTTTGTTTTCCGCCGCCCCCCCCTTGAATCAGAGGAGCTGCTTCTTTGATCAGCGCCTGAGCGTTGATATTTTTTTGGACAAGATCGGGGCTCACAGCGACGAGAAGCTGACACCTTTCTCCAATCACGGCTCCGAGTGCCACCACCCCCGACTTCATCTGGTGGATCAAATCGGTCGCAAATTCTCCTAGATCCTCAGAAGAAATGGCCACCTCCTCAGCGATGAGGAAGATTGAGCCTGCTTTTTCCTTATGGGAGAGGCACGTTTCGATCAACTGCTTGAGCTGCCCTTTGCGCACCGCTTTTAATTCTTGTTCGAGCCGCTTATTTTCTTCGAGGAGCGACTGAATTTTTTCTCCCATCGAGGAAACGGGGGCTTTCAATTGCTGGGAGAGGGCTTGCAGGAGATCTTCTTCTTGCTGGATCCACATTTCAGCATACTTTCCGGTGATCGCTTCGATCCGTCTGACGCCTGCGGCAATGCTGCTCTCTTTAGCGATTTTAAACAGGCCGATCGTACCGACCCGGCTCGTGTGGGTTCCCCCGCAGAGCTCTTTGGAGAAATCGATATCGATGACTCTTACTTTTTCCCCATATTTTTCGCCGAAAAATTGTTTGATGTCGCTCCGTTTTTGCGCCTCATCATATTTTAATTCGTAGACTTCGACCGGTTGATCGGAGCGCACTTTTTCATTCACTAGATTTTCAATTTGGCGCAGCTCTTCCGGGGAGGGCGCTTTATGGTGGCTGAAGTCGAAGCGGAGCCTTTTATCGTCGACGAGCGAGCCTGCCTGTTTGATGTGAGGCCCCAACACTTGCTGCAATGCCCAATGAAGGAGGTGGGTCGCCGTGTGGTTGTTTTGGATTTCTTGCCGCCGGTTTTGATCGATCATCGGATGGACTCGATCATTTTTTTTCAAAAGGCCCGGTCCCATTGTTCCTAAATGAGCGATCACTCCAGGGAAAGGAGTTGTGCAATCATACACTTGGAATGGGCCAATTGCCCCTGTGTCTCCCACCTGTCCTCCCATCTCTGGATAAAAGGGAGTTTTGTCTAAAATCAGAAGGCCTTCTTCACCCTCTTTAATCTCATCGGTGAATTTCCCATCGACGACGATTCCAATCAAGTGCGCCTCGCTCGTTTTCTTTTGATACCCTTCAAAAAGAGTCGCCTTGTGGGTTTTGGTAAAGTCGCTGAAGAAATTTTGATCGAATTTTTGCGATTCAGCTTTGTGGGCCTTCCTCGATTTTTCTTTCGCCTCTTCTTCTAATTGCTCATAGCGGGCCAAATCGACCGAAAGCTGTTCATCCTTTGCAATCAATAAAATCTCTTCGAGGGGAAAACCATAGGTGTCTTTCAATTTAAACGCATCTTCGCCGCTGATCTTCTTCCCTTTTTTTGAATGGTCGATGATCTGTCCCAGCAATTGTCCGCCGCGGGTGAGGGTTCGGATGAATCCTTCCTCTTCTAAGTTGAGGATTTCACCGATCCGATGCTCTGCCGCTTTTAATTCGGGGAAATCTTCTCCCATCGTAGAGACGAGGCGGGGAAGGATTCTTGCTAAAAATGGTTTTTGGAGGCCCAGCATCCGGCCGTAGCGGACGGCTCTTCTCAAGATTTTTCTGAGGACATAGCCCCGGTCGGTATTGCTCGGCTGCACCCCGTCGGCGATTGCGAACGAAAGGCTCCGGATGTGGTCGGCGATCACATGGAAGGGGGCCTCCCCCTCATACTTTTTCCCTGAAATTTCTTCCACTTGAG
>CAZIML010000181.1:0-3775 GCA_964540255.1 uncultured bacterium | reverse complement strand
AGATGACCCGCGAATAAAAGACGTAAGACACTTAAAACAAACGACTTAATAAAATAATTAAAGGAATTTATTGAACTAAATTTGATTTTATGTCACAATATTTCAAGTTTTGGTAAAATGGTAAAAGGAAGCGGAAGATGTCTAAACCGATCCCTGAGCATGTCTTCCTGAGGCACTTGCGCCTTTTAGGATGGACTTTAAAAAAAGGATCCATCGACTATGTCCTCTACAATGGAGACCAACTGTTATGCTCAATCAAAATCATTCACGCCAAAGGAAAAAATGGGAGGCGTCCCCGACAAGCATAAGAAAGGTAGAAAAACTGTGCGAAGAACGAGGACTCAAATGGCCGCCAACAAAGAAATAGAAACCCACCTCAATATAGCCCTCAAAGAAATAGGAAAAATAGAGCCATGGTTCGATGAGGAAGTTTCAGAATGGGTTTTTTCTCACCCTCTTTACCCTGTCGAATATGGAGGAGAATCAAAACAGGAAGTGATCGAAAATTTCCCACAATATCTTCGGGAATTTTTAAAACATCGGTTGGTTGATCGTTTAGATCCACTTGTTGAAAAACAGACAAAGGGACACGGAGGAAAACGGATTGGTTCTGGCCGTCCAAAAGGAATCGTTAAACTCTCGACTACAATTAGGCTTGAGCGGGACATCGCTAACTGGGTTCGCAGGCACACAGAGGATATTCGTTCAGTGATGAATGGAGAGCTAGTGTTGGTTTCTTCTAAAAATGGAACTGCTTGACGGTGTCGACGAGGGTGCGGACTGCATCGACCGGGACGTCGGGCTTCACCCCGTGCCCCAAATTGACGATGAACCCAGGATCGCCTTTCATCGATTCGAGCAATTCCTGAGTTTTCTCCCGAACGATAGAAAGAGGCTGGTAAAGAAGGTCGGGGTTTAGATTCCCTTGGATTGCCATGGGGACCTTTTTTCTGAGTTCTGAGAGGGGAACTTCCCAATCAAAACTGATTGCGGCGGGGTTGAGCTTGACAAGCTCGTCGACCCGCCTCGAGGCTCCTCTCATAAAGAGAATTACAGGAACATGAGCCGATTCGATGAGCCTTTTTAAATAGGGAACGCAGTAGAGTTGAAATTCATGGGGAGAAAGGCGATCTGCCCACGAGTCAAAGATTTGAATCGCATCGACCCCCGCTTTTTCTTGCATGTGAATGTATTCAATGGTCACTTCAGTGATCGGTTCGAGAAGGTTTGGATCTCCATTGATGTAAGAGGCCACTGTGTAGGGACCTCCGCAAAAGCCGATGAGGGGCACTTTGAGCTGAGGTTTTACAAGGCGGATCGTTTCGGCAATCGGCTCTAAAAGATCGATGGAGCGGCGGTTCAGCTTCCCTTCGATGACCGGCCCTTCATTGAAATCGAGAGTGAAGCCGAGGGGGAGTGCAACGGTGGTGATGTCGGAAAAAAGGATGGCGGCGTCAACGCCGATGAGATCGACCGGCATCAAGGTGATTTCAGCCGCCAACTTGGGAGTGAAAAAAAGGTCGCGAAGAGAATGATTTTTTCTCAGGGCTCGGTATTCGGGGAGATATCTCCCCGCTTGGCGCATAAGCCAAACGGGTGGAGTCCCTTTGTTTTGCCCTTTAAGCGCGTCGAGAAGTCGCGTTGAGGAGCCGTTCAATAATGGCATCTACGGTAAACCCAAATTCCTCGGCAAGTTCCGGGGCGGGGGCTGAATGGCCGAATCCTTCCATGCAAATCGCGATCCCTTCTCTTCCAATATATTTATGCCAGCCGAAGTCAGATGCCGCTTCAATCGCGACTCTCACCCCGAGATCTCCTTCGACGACCGTCTTCTTATACTCGTTCGGCTGTTTTTCGAAAAGGGCCCAGCAGGGCATCGAGACGACGCGCACTTGTTTGCCCATTTTTTCGAGCCGCTCGGCTGTTTCAATCGCAAGCGAGAGTTCCGATCCTGTCGAAAAGAGGGTAAAATCGGGGGAAAATTTCTCTTTTTTCACGATGTAGGCGCCTCGTCCCATTCCTTCGGCGTAAGGAATCTGAGTGGCGGCCAAATCGGGGAGGTTTTGACGCGACAAGACCAATGCAGTAGGTCCTTTATAACTGAGAGCGGCAATCCAAGCCATCTTCACCTCGTGGGAATCGCCGGGGCGAATCACGTGAAGGTTTGGAATGGCTCTGAGCGAGGCGAGCTGTTCCACCGGTTGGTGTGTCGGGCCATCTTCTCCAAGGAAAATCGAATCGTGGGTAAACTGATAGATCACATGGTAAGGAGAGAGAGAAGCGAGGCGGATCGCATTTCTCATGTAATCGGAAAAAGTGAGAAAGGTGCCGCAAAACGGTTGGATCATCCCTGTGAGGGAAAGACCGGCAGCGATCGCTCCCATGGCAAATTCTCTCACTCCATATTTGATGTTGCGGCCGCTAAAATTGCCGGGGGTGAGGATCGGGAAATCTTTCATCATCGTTGAATCGGAGCCGGAAAGATCGGCTGAACCGCCATAGAGCTGGGGAAGGAGCTTCCCGAGAGCTTGAATGCACACTCCGGATGAAGCCCTGCTTGCGATGGGAGCTTTGATTTCGAGTTTCTGAAGGATCTCTTCGAGATTTTCGGGGAGGAATGACTTTTCCATTTTCCCATATTCAGCAGCTAAATCTGGGTAGGCATGGCTCCATCTGCGGAAGAGTTCTTTCCATTCGGCCTCCATCGCCGCTTCCTTGGCCAGCTTGTGCTCGAAGAAAGAGTAGACCGATTGGGAGACTGAAAACTCCTCTTTTGGAAGTCCCAGGGCTTCTTTGGTGGCAGCTACCTCATCTGATCCGAGAGGAGAGCCGTGTACTTTATGGGTTCCCGCTTTGTGGGGAGAGCCTTTCCCAATGACGGTTCGCATCACGACTAAAACCGGCCGCTCTTGTTTCTTTTTGATCTCTGTAAAGATCGCATCCATCTGATCGAAATCATATCCATCGCAATCGAAGACATCCCATCCGTAAGATTTGAAGCGGATTTTCGTCTCTTCCGACATACATTCAGAGAGGGGTCCGTCGAGGCAAATGTTGTTTGCATCATAGAGGAGGATGAGGTTGTTGATCTTCAAGTGGCCAGCAAAAGAGGCGGCCTCAGAGGAGATCCCCTCCATCATGCATCCATCTCCCGCAAGGCAATAGACTTTGCTATTGAAGAGAGGATATTCTTCTCGGTTGAACTTCGTCCCCAAAATTTTAAGACCGAGCGCCATCCCGACCGCATTGGCCACTCCCTGGCCCAAGGGGCCGGTCGTCGCCTCTACTCCATCGGTCATCCCATATTCAGGATGTCCGGGCGTATGAGAATGGAGTTGGCGGAATTTTTTGATCTCATCAATCGAAAGCTTGAACCCAGAGAGATGTAGGCATGAGTAGAGCCACATTGAGCCGTGCCCTGCAGACAAAACGAGTCGATCGCGGTTCGCCCATTTTGAATTTTTGGGGTTGTGTTTTAGGAGAACACCGTAGAGGTAGGCGCCGATTTCAGCGCAGCCGAGGGGCATCCCCGGGTGGCCCGAGTTGGCTTTTTGCACTGCTTCCATCGAGAGCTGCCTGATCGCACCAGCAATCTTGCCAAGCTGTTTTTTGAGATCTTCGTCCATAACCCTATCCTTTTGGATCTATTTTGATCGAGAAGATGAAATCGTGCAAGAAATTAAAGGATTGAGTCGACTTGGTTTGTGAACGATCGGGAGAAATATTTATTACCACCCGCGAACAGAGTTCGTTTGGTTAACCACGGAGACACAGA
>CAZIML010000180.1:0-3868 GCA_964540255.1 uncultured bacterium | reverse complement strand
TTGCCTTGCTGAATTGTCAGCCAATGAAGAGATGACCCACCATTCGTTCCTCCATTTTGCAAAAAAGTTCATCTCCCCCATTTGGGCAGCTGGCATGGGTTGGGCCTATTGGACCGATTGGGTGATCATCATTGCCGCCGAGTGTTTAGCCGGCGGTATCTTGATGCACACCTTCGCCCCTCAAGTTTCCTCCTACGCCTGGGCCCTTATTTTTGCTCTTATCGTCACCTATATCAACATCCGCCACGTGAAACTCTTCAGCGTCGCCGCTGTTTGGCTCACCCTCACCCACGTCACCCTCTTTTTAGGCTTCACCCTGCTCGCTCTCCTCATTTTTTTTGGAGCGATCGGCTCCCATACAGAGATCGGAACCAAATACCTTCTCGAGGGAGGAGTTTTCCCCACAGGTATCGCCGCCTACTTTCTCACGATGGTTCTCCTCCTTCTCAACTTTCAGGGAACCGAACTGATCGCTCTCAGCGCTTCTGAAGCCCAAGAACCCAAGCGGAATCTTCCCAAAATCATGAAGCAGGTGAGCCTCATCATCTCGGCTCTCTACGTGATCCCCATCTTCCTCCTCGCCCTCATTTACCCCTCCGGACAAGCAAGCCTCGACGGAAGCGTTTTTGCAAAAGCCCTCTCGATGTATGGATTCGACTCTTTCGCTCAAGTGTTCACCTTCTTCATCATCGCAGGCTCCCTTTCTTGCGCGAACAGCGGCCTTTATGCTGCCGTGAGGTCGCTCCACGCATTATCCTCAATGAAGATGGCCCCCTCGTTTCTCAACGAATTGAACAATAGAGGAACCCCCCAAAGGGCCACTCTCACCACCTTTTGCGCCCTTTGGGCGATGTTGTTTCTCATCTATTGCTTTCCTTCGGATGAAGCCTATATCTTTTTCCTCGCTTTTTCAGGCTTTGCAGGTTCGATGCTTTGGATCACGATCTGCCTTTGCCAGTATCGGTCCCGGAAATTCCTTCAAGGAACGATTCACTCCCCGATGCCTGGCTATCCCTATCTCACCTTTTTCTCGATCGGCGCTCAAGCCATTTGCGTCCTCCTCATGATCTGGAATGACGACTTCCGCCCCTCCTTTTTCTTCGGACTCATGATTTTCTCCATCCCTATGTTTGCCTATTGGCTGAAAAGGAGACGGTATGGAGCTTGACCTCATTCACGTAGACCCGCTTCTTCTTGCGAAATGGAACCGCCCCGTTCCCCGCTACACCAGCTATCCCACTGCGCCCCAGTTCTACCCCATCGATGAGAACGAAGTGAGGAAAAAACTGATTCAATTCGATCGGAGCGATAAGCCCCTTTCGCTCTATTTCCACATTCCCTTTTGCAAATCGATGTGCCTTTTTTGCGGCTGTTCGGTCGTCCTCAATCGGAATCCGGCCCGTCAAAGAGCCTATCTCACCCACTTGATGAAGGAAATTGAACTCGTCGCTTCCCAGTTCCGCCAAAAAAGGGAAGTTTCTCAACTGCACCTTGGAGGAGGGACTCCCACCTCACTTTCAGAGGAAGAATTTGAACAGTTGATGGAAAAAATCGATCGCCACTTTCGGTTTACTCCCGACGCTGAAATCTCGATTGAGATCGACCCTCGCACCGTCTATGCTGATGGAGGAGCGAAGCTCAAGAAGTTAAAGCATCTTGGCTTCAATCGGGTCAGTTTTGGAGTGCAGGATCTCGATCCTCTCGTTCAAGAGGCAGTCCGGCGGCGCCAAACGGAAGAGATGACCGTCTCCACCTACTACAAAGCCCGCGAGCTCGGGTTTCAGGGGATCAATATTGATTTGATCTATGGATTGCCCCTTCAAACGAGGGAGCGATTTGGCAAAACAGCTGAGAAAATGATCGCATTGAAGCCCGACCGGATTGCCTTTTATTCTTATGCAAAAATTCCCTGGTTGAAAGCCCACCAAAAAGCCATTCCCGACGAGACCCTTCCCTCCACTGAGGAAAAGTTTGGGATTTACGTGGATGCAAGAGCTCAGTTTATGAAGGGGGGATATACCGCCATTGGGATGGATCACTTTGCTCTCTCAACCGATCCGATGGCAAAGGCGTACGAGAAAAGGAACTTGACCCGCAATTTCCAAGGATACGCAGTCGAGATGGCTGAAGACATGATTGGATTTGGTTTGACCGCGATTGGATTCATCGAAGGAGCCTACTTTCAAAATCTGAAAGAGTTAGAAGAGTATCAAACCGCAGTTGCTGAAGGACGCTTGCCCGTTCACCGAGGCTATCTTTTAACCGAAGAGGATCGGAAGCACCGTCAAGCGATCCAATCGATCATGTGCCACTTTGAGATCGATCGAGAACAGTTTGGAGGGATGGCCGATCTAGCCCCACTCATTGAAGAAGGATTCTTAGAAGAGCAAGCAGGAAAGTATGTGGCAACGCCGACGGGGCGCCTATTCATCCGCCTCATCGCTTCCGCCTTCGATCAGTATATTGGGAAAGGACAATTTTCAAGGGCCGTATGAAGATCATCATTCTAGGCGGAGGGATTACTGGCTTAAGCGCCGCATGGTTCGCCTCCAAAAAACATCCAGGCGCTCAAATCACTTTGATTGAAAAAGAAAATCGGCTTGGAGGATGGATCCGCACCTCTCGTGAAGACGGACTCCTTTTTGAAAAAGGGCCCCGCACCTTTCAGATGAACCGATCGCCCCATCTCCTCAAACTTCTTTCCGACCTCAACCTTCCCATCATCACCTCAGCCCCCCAAAAGCGCTATCTCTATCATCGAGGACGCCTCCGCACTCCCGCTTCTTTTCTCCCCTCGCTTCTCCCATCCCTCATTCGAGAACTTTTTGTCCCCCCCTCGACCCTTTCCGATGAGTCGATCTACCAGTTCGCCTCTCGCAGGTTTAGCCCCAAGATTGCCGAAACGTTCTTTGACCCTCTCACTCTTGGCATTTACGGAGGAGACATTCGAAAACTCTCGATCCGCTCCTGCTTTCCCTCCCTTGTCAAAATGGAACAAGAAAAAGGATCGCTCGTCCGAGCCCTTTTTTCAGCCCCGAAAGGGCAAAATCAGGGCCTCTTCACTCTTAAAGAGGGGATGGAGACATTGATTCACACTCTCGCCGATCGACTCCCCGTCGAATTCGTCCTCAATTGTCCGGTTGAAAAGATTGGTGAAAATGAGGTGATAGCGGGCGGACGCCTTTGGGAAGGGGATCAAATCATCAACGCCCTTCCCCTTCCCTTCCCCAAAAGATCGCTCCATGTGGTGAATCTCGCATTTGAAGGGGATGTTCTATCGAAAAAAGGGTATGGCTATTTGGTTCCGACGCAAGAAGGCTCATCTTTACTGGGAGCCATTTTTGATTCATCGATCTTTCCGGAACAAAACACCCGGGGTGAAACGCGCCTCACTGCAATGGTTCGTCCGGAGACTCAAGAGCCGCTCCAAGCGGCTCTCAAGGCGCTTGAACAACATCTGGCGATTCATTCCAAGCCCATCTACACCTCCTCATTTTTGGCCAAAGAGGCGATCCCCCAATTCGAAGTGGGATGCGGTTACGAAGGAGCTGTCTCCGTTGACGGCTGCATCGCAAGAGGGGAGGCCTTAAACATTGCCGGCTGCTGCTGAAGCTGTTTCTATGCTCGCGATAGCCTCTCTCCGCTTCTGATCAATGAGATCAGATAGCTCCTTATAGTTGCTGCATTTTTTCTCCCGAATAATCTCTTTGAGCAGGTCATTCTCGACCTTTAGGGGAGCAGTTCTATAATCTAACCCTTGCGCGATCTCGAGAAGCTCTCCGTACTCCTCGTTGATTCGCTGAACCCGTTCTAGATTTTTTCTTTCCATTCGGCTGAGCCAATAATCTGAAGCTGCAAGCAATTCTAA
>CAZIML010000179.1:0-3924 GCA_964540255.1 uncultured bacterium | reverse complement strand
GATCAAGTTGATCAACCCTCAGAAGAGGCCCCGGTGAGTGATACCCATCGAGAATCCTACCTTCGCTTTCGGCTTTACGGACTTGATCGACAAACTTTCTATACACTCCTTCGATATCGGCAATTCTCCGGTCGAGGGGACAGGTATTAGGAAGTTCAGAACGATTTTCTTGAAAGTACCGATCAATACAATTCTGGTGGAATATATGTCCGCAACTTAGCGTTACATTGAACTCAGACGCCTCCACTATTTCGTCTAAACAAATAGAACATTCCGCCACACCTTGTGGCTCAAGGCGCCCAATTGCCGCCATAAAGGTTACCTACTTTTTGATGAGGGCAGATTTTACCATAAAGTCCGAATTTGCCACGAGGACGATGATTGAGGTGGGTACAATGATTAAGTTTTACATCTTATCCAGCTCACCAATAGCCAGTTAAGAAATTTTTGACAGCATAAATGCTATCAAATATTGCAAAATATACAGCATAAATGCTATCAAATAAAGAATCATGAGAAAGCAAAATAGAGCGGAAAGAATCATCCTCGATGAGCTCTCTGAGACGGGCCGCATCGTTCAAAAACAGCTACGAGGCCTTTCTATAGGTCAGCTCGTCGCTATGATTAGAAAGCAGCTAGGAATGTCGCAAAAAATTCTTTGCGAGAGGGCCGGAGTCCTCCAGTCGACGTTATCACGTATTGAACGAGACAAAGGGGAAGCAAATTTGGGCACGCTCAAAAAAATACTCAACGCCATGTCTTGCGACCTCCTTCTTGTCCCCATTTTACGGGAGACCATCGACCATCAGAAGAGAAAGCAGGCGAGAAGAAAGGCTGAAAAACATGTTCGTTATTTGAAAGGAACCATGGGACTTGAAGAGCAGGAACCAGACTCACGGTTTCTCCAGGAATTAACTCGGGATAAAGCAGAGGAGTGGCTTCACTCAAAGAAAAAGTTATGGGACCCAAATGATGAGTAAGCTCCCGGTCCCCGCTGGCTGCACTCCACTCGAAGACTTAAGCGGACTAAAACTACCATGGATTCAAACGCTCCATGACTTGAACCGGGCAGAAGCAGAAAATATTTCAAAAGCCCAAAAAAAATATCTTGAAGGTCGGGTCGACAACCCCTCCAAGTGGTTAAACCCTACATTTCTACGAAAAATTCATCACGCAATGTTTGGAGACGTTTGGAATTGGGCAGGTTGTTGGAGAAAATCGACGACAAACATAGGAATCAAGCCTCAATGGATCCCGATGCGAGTCGCTCAGCTCTGTTTTCAAGTTCTGTCCTGGGAATCTAATCTTTTGTTGATGAGCCTAGAGGAACGGGCCGCTCGGATTCACCATGGTTTAGTTTCGATACATCCATTTGAAAACGGGAACGGGAGATGTTCTCGGCTGATCGCAGACCGATACCAAACAGCCTATCGAGCAAGACACCCGATTTGGCCTTCACAGATTGACAAGGAGGGGAAAATTAGGGAACGGTATATTCTCTCCCTTAAGGCAGCCGATCGAGGGGATTTTTCCAAACTACTCAGCTTGATGTCTCAATTTTCTTCTTAAGCCCCTCTTCATCCTCAAATATTTTTTGACTTCAACCCATTTTCAGAATCAGTCTAGATTTTTAAGTCTCTCTCATTTAAACTCGGTCCTTTATGTCGGATCCTTTTAAGATATTGATCGATCGTCTCAAGGGGGGCCATACTCAAAAAATTGAGGAGGCTCTGAACCCAGAATTTCTGGGGCCGGATGAGAACGACCTGAAGTTTTCCTCAAAAGTGCATGTGAGAGGCGAGGCCTATACGACCGATACCCACCTCATCATCAACTTGAAAGGGGGAACCAAGGTCCAAATGCCTTGCGCCGTCTGCAATCAATGGATCGATGTGGAACTGAAGATCGATAACTTCTACCACGCGGAACCGATGGAAGAGATTCGAAGTGCGATTTTCGATTATAGCGAAGCGCTCAGAGAGGCTCTACTGATAGAATTACCAAGAACTGTCGAATGCAATCAGGGAAAATGCCCAGATCGAGAGATCATAAAGCCGTTTTTACTCTCTCAAACAAGAGATGAAAAGGCCCATTTCCCGTTTGCCGACATGGATGAATTAAGATAGGAGAATATTCCCATGGCTGTACCACGTAACCGCGTTTCCAATGCGAAGAAAAATTCGCGCAGATCGCACCACGCAAAAAAACCAAAAAATCTATCAGGCTGCCCTAATTGCGGTAAACTGAGACTCTCACACCGAGTTTGCCCATCTTGCGGCCAATACAAAGGCCAATCCTTTGCAGCCACTGCATAAGATCGGCGTAGATCTCATGGGGAACGATAACGATCCCCAAGCGTTGCTCGACGGTTTGAAAGAGCTGAAACTCCCCTCAAACGTCGAGCTCATCCCCATCGGCACTCCCACTTACTCAAAAAATTGCGCTCCCTTCCAATATGTAACCGCCCCCGAGGTGATCGGAATGGAAGAGCATCCCCTTTTGGCCCTTCGAAAGAAAAAAAATGCTTCGATCAATGTCGGAATGCGCCTTCTAAAAGAGGGAAAGCTCGACGCACTTGTCTCTGCCGGAAATACGGGAGCTCTTGTCTCTTCGGCGAAAATGATCCTCTCCACCCTCCCGAAGATTTTAAGGCCCTGCCTCATGACGCTAATGCCGACCAAGAAAAATCCAGTCGCCGTATTGGATGTAGGGGCCAACGTCCAAGTGAAAGCAACCCACTTGATCCAATTCGCCCAGTTGGGAGCTGCTTATCAAAAAACCCGCGGGATCAAAAAACCCAAAGTTGGACTCTTGAACATCGGGTCGGAAGCGTTGAAGGGAACTTCCGAACTCCGCCTCGCTTACCACGAGCTGCAAAAAATCAGCTCGTTTCAATTCGCTGGCAATATTGAAGGAAAATCGGTTTTCGATGGCGATGTAGACGTATTGGTCACCGACGGCTTTACCGGAAATGTCTTTTTGAAAACAGCAGAAGGAATCGCAAGTCTCATTTTAGATCGGATCCAAGGATCGGCGAGCGAGCTGAAAAAATTCCACTCTCTCCACTATTCTGAATATCCAGGGGCTCTTTTAGCCGGGGTGAGAGGGATCGTGATCAAGTGCCACGGCTACTCGACAGTCCAGGGATTTATGAATGGCGTCCTCGGAGCGATCGACCTCGCAAAAGAGGAATTCGTACAAAAATTATTAAATGATTTATAGTCTTTGACACCTGAAGAAAGGCTCCATATGCAAGAAATTTTACTCAACGTTGAATCGAAAGAAATTCGATATGCCTATCTCAAGTTCGGTCAACTCCACGACTTGATCTTTGATCGAAAAAAATCGAGGCAAATCACCGGGAACGTCTACCGAGGCGAAGTGACGAACATCCTCAGAAATATCCAATCGGCCTTCATCGATATCAATGAAGGGGAAAATGGATTCATCCACATCAGCGACATCCTCGAAAATACCAAAAAATTCGAAGAGATGTTCGATATGGACTTCGATCTCGATTACGATATTTCGAAAATGCCCGAAGCTCCCAAACCAAAAGAGATCCAGCAGCTTCTAAAAACAGGCCAGCCCGTCTTAGTTCAAGTGGTGAAAGAGCCAATCGGAACCAAGGGGGCCAGACTCACTTCAAACGTATCGATTGCAGGGCGCTATCTCGTTCTCCTCCCCAACAATCCCCATCGAGGCGTGTCGAGAAAAATCGAAGACAAAGGGATGCGCGATCGGCTGAAAAAATTGATCCGCTCCTTCGAAATGCCCCAAGATATGGGACTCATCTGCCGAACAGCGAGCGCCACCGCGACGACCGATCAGCTCGTCGACGAAGCGACCGAACTTCTCCATAACTGGCAGACCATTGTTGAAAAATTCCATAACTCAAGCAAACCGACCCTCCTCTTTGAAGAA
>CAZIML010000178.1:0-3942 GCA_964540255.1 uncultured bacterium | reverse complement strand
TGGCACTGTCCCTCGTTCCGGCCAAAAAATCTGAGGAGCCTCCTTGGCCAAAACCTATTTTTGAATCACGATGTGTATAAAAGGGGTCCAAAGGCAGTGGCCTTTGGACCCAAGGAGGAAAGAAAAATTAAGAAAGGTGTTTGTTGACCAGTTTTGTCATCTCAAACATGTTTACAGATTTTTTCCCGCCAAAAACTTTGTTGAGTTTGTCATCAGCGTTGATGTTTCTCTTGTTTTTTGGATCTTGCAGGTTGTTTTTCTTGATGTATACCCACAGCTTTTTAGTCACTTCCGTGCGAGGCATTGGACCTTCTCCCACAACGGCAGCAAGGTCTTTGCTGGGTTTCATCGGCTGCATAAACTTAGAATTTTTTGGTTTCGTTGCCATGTCTTCATTCTCCTTTGAAAAGGCTCGATTTCTTTTAACATTTGAGTGATACCCTCAAAAGAAATCTTTTAACTGTCTTTGGGTTAAATAGTCAAATTAAATCGCATTGGAGGTGCGGGAGAGCAGAATTTTTTTCACACTGCCCAGATCCGCCCCAACGCAATTTCTGTTTGCCACATTCTATCTCAAACATCCTTTTTCTCCATCTTAAAAGTAGATCTTGTCTTTTTTCCGTTCTTCCTGGCAAATTCGCTTTGTATGACCCAATCTCTAAACCGTTCATCTTTATCTGAAAGAGAACAAAAGGTTCTCGAACAAGTCGCTTTGATCGGGCAGTGGGAGCGGTTGATTGGAGATGGGGCGCAGATCGATCCTCTCCTTTTTCGCGATTTGCTCGCAAAGCTTTTAGAGATCGACCATTTCTACCGCGAATTGGGGGGAATTGCCGGATACCAGCGAAAGATCCAAGAGTTGATCCAGGCGCAAAATCAGACCGTTCCAAGAGAGGCTCTTTACCACTCCCCCTCATTTATTGAGATTGGAGAGGAGAGCGATGAAGTGCTGAATGCGATCGAATGGGGGATCGATGAACTTCCTCAGATGGCTGAAATTTATCCTCTCGGAGGCGCTGCCGATCGGCTCCATTTAGTGGATCCTGAAACTAAGGATGAATTGCCAGCGGCGAAACTGATGTTTGGAGGGAAAACCCTCTTAGAAGGGTTGATCCACGACCTCCAAGCGCGCGAATTTCTCTACTTTTTAAAGCATGGTGTGCAGCTTACAACTCCGATCGCCATCATGACATCTCACGAAAAAAACAACCATGCCCACGTCATTCAAATTTGCGAAGAGGCCGGCTGGTTCGGAAGACCGAGAGAGTCGTTTCGGTTTTTCACTCAGCCCTTGGTTCCGGCTGTCAATCAGCAGGGAGATTGGTGCATTGCAGGGCCTCTCAAGCCCGTTTTAAAGCCAGGAGGACATGGGGCGATTTGGAAGCTTGCCCGCGATGCGGGGATTTTCTCCTGGCTTCAGAGCTTGGGGAGAAGAAAGGGGCTGATCCGACAGATCAACAACCCGATCGCCGGATTGGACTATGGCCTCTTGGCCTTCACCGGAATCGGATGCAGAAAAGAGATGTTGTTCGGCTTTGCTTCATGCCCTCGCCTTTTGAAGGCTGCGGAAGGGGTCATCGTTTTGGTCGAAACGAAGGAGAACTTGTTTTTAAGCAACATCGAGTATTGCGATTTTGCTAAATTCGGCATTCAAGATCAGCCGCTGAAAGCGGGAGAGCCCTATTCGCGCTTCTCCTCCAATACAAATATTCTCTTCGCCGATCTTCAGGCCATTTCGAACGCAGTCGATTCTTGCCCTTTCCCAGGTCTTCTCATCAATTTAAAAAATGGTTCCTATGTGACCGAGTCTGGGGAGAAAAAAGAGGAGGTGATGGCCCGCCTGGAGTCGACGATGCAAAATATTTCCGATGTTTTTGTCGAAAAAAAGGGGGATGGGGCCAGAAAAACTTTTGTCACCTATAACAAAAGGGAAAAGACGATTTCAACTGCGAAAAAGGCGTTTGTCAAAGGGGGCTCGCTCCAAGAAACTCCCGAAAACTGTTTCTATGATTTATTGAAAGCCAATCGGGAGCTTCTCCTTCAATGTGGAATGACTCTCCCCGTCGAAAGTGGTTTGAACGACTATTTGATCGAAGGGCCCGAAGTTCTTTTCCTCTACCATCCTCTTCTCGGCCCTCTTTATTCGATGATCCGAAAAAAAATCGAAGGGGGAACTATGGCGATTGGGTCAGAGCTCTCTCTCCAAATTCGAAATTTTGAGGCCCGCGCCCTTTCTCTTTCTGGAAGTCTTCAAATCATCGCTGAAAATCCGATCGGATGTCTCAATGATCAAGGGGAGCTTCGCTACGAGAAAACGGGGGGAGGCTGCATCTTAGAAAATGTCACGATCGAAAACGAGGGAGTCGATTGGAGCGGGTCCAGCCCCTTCTGGAAAATGGATCTAAAGAGAAAAGAGACGGTCAAAATCATCCTGAAAGGGAGCGGCCGGCTGATCATCCGGAACCGAACTCTTAAAGGAAACCATCTCATCGTCGTGGAAAACGGCGAAGAGCGGACATTATAGGGAGGCCTCAAGGCCTCCCAAGCATCCATCTCAATGGCTGAATTAAGCCTTGTCTGAGTGAACAGACGCGTCATCGTTTACTAGTTCTCCAGCAGCGGGAGCAGGAGCAGCCTCTTTTTTGCCGCAGCATTTGCAGAAGAGGGCTGTGAGCAGAGTGCCTACTACAGCGCCAGCAGCAAGACCCTTTCTCATTTCAGGCGTAAGAGACTTCAATTCATTGGCTGCTTTGCCGTAGAGCTTGATCCCCGCATCTTTTGCCATAGAGAAATACTCTCCGAGTTTTTGTGCGATCACTACGAAGAAAGAAGAGACGGAAGCCCAAACATTCTTCGCTGTTTCGCCAACGCTAGAAGCGACCGTTTTTGAATTTTCAGAGAGCCAGGTAACTCCTTTAGATGCAGATTCGCGTACGTTCTCGAAGAAACTAGGAGCACGGGCGATCATTTCGATTGATTTTGTAGACATTAGAACCTCCTCAAATGGTTGTTTTTCTTGGTATCGAGGACATCGATCCTCAATAGTTTTACTGAGAGGAAAAATTATATAGTTCGTTAGATAAATGTAAAGAAAAAGATAACACATCTTAAATTCTCATGGGAGGGTGCGACAAATTTTGACTTTTTCGGACCGTTGAGCGAGAATTGGTGGAAATTAAGAGGCGGATATGAATTTTGAAACGCAAGAAAAGTTGAAAGCGATCGAGGAAAGGCTCGTTGCAATGTCGAGGTATCTTTGACTTGCCCAGCAAGGAAAGAGAAGTAAAAAAACTCGAAGAACAAATGGGGGCGCCCCAGTTTTGGGACGATCAAGATTCGGCCCAGAAAGTGATTGAAGAGTGCAATGCTCTGAGACTTTGGACTCTCCCCTTTCATGAATTGAAGAGTCGATTTTCCGATGTGAAAGAGCTTCTCCCCGAAGCTGAAGCGATCGGGGACGGGGAGCTTCTCAAGGAATTGATTGAATCGCTGGGGGACATCGACCGGAAGTTGAGCGATCTTGAGGTGAGGAAGATGCTCTCAGGGGAGCTCGACAACAAAGATTGCTACCTAGAGATCAATGCCGGAGCGGGGGGGACTGAGTCTTGCGATTGGGCGGCGATGCTCTCTCGGATGTATCAGCGCTGGACGACGAAGCGAGGGTGGAAGGTGGAGGTGATCGACCGGCTCGAAGGGGAGATCGCCGGCATTAAAAATATGACTTTCCGGATCTCGGGCCCTTTTGCCTATGGGTATTGCAAGTCGGAAAAGGGGGTTCACCGCCTGGTCCGGATTTCTCCGTTTGATTCAAACGCAAGGCGCCACACTAGCTTTGCCTCTGTCGATGTCTCTCCGATCATCGACGATGTCAAGGTTGAGATCAGGCCGGAAGATATTCGGGTCGACACCTACCGAGCCTCAGGGGCAGGAGGGCAGCATGTC
>CAZIML010000177.1:3535-3980 GCA_964540255.1 uncultured bacterium | reverse complement strand
AGTTTCTGATATATCTATTTTTATGTCTTATTTTCGGCGCGCTTCTTCAAAACTTCAGTTCATCATTACAGCCACCGCATTGGGAAATGTCCTTCAATGGTTCGACTTCTCCCTTTTTGGAATGATGCTTCCCCTTTTTATGCGTCTATTTTTTCCAAATGAAAGGGGGTCTTTCTTTTTTGTCCTGTTTGCTCTGGGAGCTTTTGCAAGACCGTTTGGGGGACTTGTGTTTGGCTATTTGGGAGATACAGTGGGAAGAAAAGCCGCATTGGTTAGGACCATTTTCTTCATGACGATCCCTATTTTGATGGTCGCTTTGCTTCCCTCTCACAGAGAAATTGGAATGAGCGCAGGAATTATGCTCGGGGTGATTTATCTGTTTCAGGGATTTTGCGTGGGGGGCGAATTCCCCGGCTCAATCGTTTTTCTGACTGAATCGGCCCCT
>CAZIML010000177.1:0-3525 GCA_964540255.1 uncultured bacterium | reverse complement strand
CCCTGCAAAAAAGCGGGGGTGGATTGGGAGTTGGTCCTACTTTGGCGTTGTCCTAGGGATGCTTCTTGTCTCTCTTGATATTTTTACCATGGAGAGATCTTTGTCTCCGAAAGCCTTGGTCGATTGGGGTTGGAGATTGCCCTTTTTTGTAGGGGCGGTGATTGGGCTCGTCGGCGTGTGCATGCGCCACTATCTGCACGAAACTCCCGTCTTCCACGCTGCCGAAAAAGAGGGGCTTCTTGTGCAACGCCCCCTATGGGATATGTTGAGACGGGAAAAACGGGCTTTATTGAAGGGGGTCGGAATCTATTTGACCGATGCGATTGGATTTAATTTGATTGTGATCTTTTCGAATTTTTACTTCACCCAATATGTGGGACTCAATTTAGCTCAGTCGTTTCAGCTAAACCTTTTTACTGTTTCGCTTGTTTTGGTCTTTATCCCCGTCTTTGCCTGGTTTGCCAATCGGGTTGGGGTGATTCGGTTTGCGAGAAGAGCCGCATTTCTCTTATTTCTCGGGGCTCTTCCCTTGTATGGGTTGATTGGGATGAAATCATTGGGGTGGATTTATTGCGGGCAAGGGGGGTTAGCTCTTTTGCTCACTGCCTATGTGTGCAATATGCCGGGGGTTCTCTATACTCTGTTTCCCACTCGCAATCGGTATACAGGAATCGGAATCGTGATCAATTTCACCGTCGCATTTTTTGGAGGGACCGCTCCGCTGCTCATCCATCAGCTCATCGATCTGACCCATCAGCCAGCCCTCCCAGCTTCTCTTCTCATGGGAGGGGCGCTGATTTCCTACTTTTCCCTGAAAACGGTCCGTTAATCTCTTCGTTTCCAATAGAAAAAGAGGCCACCTCCTAAAACGATCAAGATGATCCCGCCAATTCGGAGCTGGTTTGAAACTCGTTCATACTTATCCGCTTCGGCTTCGCCAGCATCGATTCTTTTCTGCCCTGCCCCTGTGAGTTGCTTGCCGAACGGCTTCGTGTATCGACTCATTGAGAAAACAGAATCAACAGTATCGATCTGTTTTTGGCCTTGCATGATTTGGAGTCTTCCTGCGGCAACTTCTCTTGCAATGTAGCCTGAGAGTAGGAGTGTGGCGACCCCTAAAACCACGAGGCCGATTGAGGCGATTGTCTTCACTTTCATAGAACACCTTTTTGGTTTGTCTTTTCTCTCTCTTTCTCAAATCTCCTTAAATTTGTAAAGGCAAGAGTGAAATAATCCCTTTACACAATATTCCGATTCGGGTAGTGTCTGACCTCGATTTTTTTAACCTGCAATTCAGGAGTTTTTATGTTTAAGAAAATGATTCTCTTCTTCACATGCTTCTTCGCCCCTTTCGTCGCCTGCGGAGCGTGCTCGCAATGCGAGCCAAAAGAGAAAAGCTATGTCCAGTTAGAAGATCTTATTTTTGATCAGACAGGGATTTGGTTGAATGATAAAACTCAGCAACAGCTGGTCGGCATCAAAGCCGTCCGGAGCGATACCCACGGATTTTACGTTGAGAAAAATGAGGATCAGTCATGGGTCTGCCCTCACTGCGGCAAAGTGAATGTTGGCTCTCCCTACGGTTGGGGTTGCGTAAAATGTTCTTGGCCGTATAATGACTGACACTGGAATCTAAAAACCTCTATAGCATACGCCGGGCTTTCGGGCTCGGCTTTATTTAGGATGGAAGGGTGCGTCGGATTCTTCTTAGCGGATTCTTCTTTTTTTCTCTTTTTTCCCTTTTTGGGAACCCTTCTGGACTTGAAAAAATTCCCAAACAAGATCAAAAAACCCTCACTCTGTTCTTCAAGACTCTTTTGTCCCAAGGCAATTTTGCAGCGACCCTTTTTGGCTGCAAAGCCTCTTCCTGCTTTGACTATCCTCCTCCTATTGTTTCTATGATCGGCGATCCTTTGGTTAAAAATCGGTTCATCTATGAGCTGCAAGGGTGGCGGCTTTGGGAAAAATATCGCTCCTTGTTCAAAATTGATCGTTTTTCATTCATTCAGTTAAAGGATGAATATCCGTCGATCCTTTTTGTTCACAAAGAAAAACTTCTTTCGGTGATGGCCCGGCATCAAGATGCGATCCGGCAATACTTGCCGCTCGATCCTGTAAGTGTGGGAATCGAATCTTTTCTCGTTCAAGCTTTTCTTCCTAAATTCCACAGTAAAGATTTTCATTTTGTGCAGGGCATTTTACTCGGATATGAGCCCCAGAGCTGTCTTGAATTTCAGAACCGGATCAAAATTGAGGGAACTTTAAGTTACTTTCCCTACGATGTGGAGGAAGATATTCGCCTTCATTCGCTTCGTACGGATGAACTTTTGGATGGATGTCCGCTCAATTTAGTCGAAAAAGCGGCCGAGTATAAGGAAAAGTTTTCTATGAAGAAGTCGTGGCCTGACACAAACCCTTTTTTTTGCACTTCTTCTCCTGCGAACATGGCTTTCGAGGAACGTTTCATCTCCCATTTCGATGAGGTCAAAGAGCGGATCGCTAAACTTTTTAATAGCGATCATTTTTTAGAAGATTTTATTGCGGTGCTGACAGAGTGAAAAAAATAGCCTTAGGTTTTTTTGGAGGGTTTCTGATCGGGAGTGCGCTTCATTGGAGCTGGATCCTCAGCCCCACTTCCGCTGAGGTATCTCTGGGACAGATCGTCTATCAACGGATGGCGGAGTTTGAGCAGGATGTAGATATCGACCAGGTTCTCAGAGTGGCCAAGGAGTTGGCTTTTCATCAGCGCCCGCTGATGGACGAAAAAAGGCTCTATGATCCTCTCATGGCGATCGCCGAGAAAAATGTGCAAAAAGAGGTCGCCGAGGCCCTTGGGATTGCTGAAAAGACTTTACAACGGATCAAAGCTTGCCGAAACCTGACTGAAATCGTTCCTCAACGGGTCTATATTGAGCGTTTGGATGAAGGGAAGGGCGAGAGGATCGGAGGGCACGATTTGGTTTCTCTCCAGTTCAAAGAATATGATCCCGAGGGGAATCTTGTGAAGGATACCGAAGGGAAAAGCTATATGATCCCTCTATCCCAAACGATTAAAGGGTTTCAGCTCGGCCTCGAAGGGGCGCGGGTTGGCGAGACGCGAAAGTTGTATATCCACCCCGAATATGGTTTCGGCGAAGTGGGGAGGGGAGGAATCAATAAGCTCCTCATCTATGAAGTTGTGATTACCGATCGCCTTGCTCGATAGCCCGTCTTTTGAGAGACTCTCTTCCCAATTCTTAAAATGGGGGTCTTTGATGTCGACTTGTTTGCGACGGGTTTCGACTCGAATCACGCAGTTCAATGAGTGCTCTGCCCGCTTCGTTCGGCACCATTCTAAAATGATGCAAGTTGCAGCTTGCATCGCATTACTCACTTCTGCTCATATGTTGAGTCACCGCTTCGCTTTGCCGGAGAAAGGGGGGTGTGAATTGGCTACGGCTGTCTCTTGGAAAGGGGCTTTTTGTGGGAAAGGGTGGGGGAATGAAACGGTCTCAACTCTCGCTGATTGTTGCGGGGTATCGTTGC
>CAZIML010000176.1:0-4040 GCA_964540255.1 uncultured bacterium | reverse complement strand
AGAGCTTTTAGTTGCGCGACAATGTTGTTGTAGGAGGCGATCAAATTGAGCTCAACCCCGATGGGAGCTACAAGGTAAGCCATGCATTTGTCACCACATGCGAAAATAAAAAAAGCTCCTGGGAGTTGAGCGCGAATCGAGTCAGCGTGGTCAAAGAGGAATATTTCCAAGCTCAAAAAGTACGCTTCCGCTTTTTGAAATTTCCCTCTCTCTGGCTCCCCTCTTTCAAACTCAATTTGAAAAGATTTAAAGAACCGATTTTCCGCTACTACGTCAACTGGAACAAAGGGCCCAAAGTGGGTTTCCGCTACCAACTCTATTCGTGGCGCGACTGGGCCTTTTATGGAAGAGCCGAATACCGGTGGGCAAAAGGATGGGGGGGCGCATTTGAAACCGAATATTTCCCCGAAGATCATTTGACCACCTTTGTCACCCGAAGCTATGTCGGAAAAGACCGCCTCTTCAATGCCGAAGATGTGGAGAAAAGGTACCGCCTTCAGGGAGCTTGGTACTCAGTGAGCGAAAGCGGCAAAACCCACACCACTCTCACGTGGGATAAATATAGCGACGTCCGAATGCCAGGCGACTTCAAAAGCGAAGATTTTGAAGTGAATACGGCGATGAAAACGATGTTTTATATTCATCATCGGGAAAAAGATATCCTCTCTTATTTAAAAGTTCGGCCGAGAGTCAATTCGTTTGAATCGATCAAACAAGATCTACCGACCGTGTATATCGTTCCTCGGCCGATCGAGATTCAAAAGACAGGGATCATTTCGACCCACTTTCTCAAAGCCTCCTACCTCGATTTCGACTACTCAGACCAGTTGACAAAGTCGCTCCAAGATTTTCAGTCGCCGAGAGCTGAAATTTTTGAACGGCTCGACCGCCCTTGCCGCTTGGGGAAGTTCACTGTGACTCCCCATCTTTCGGGGCGAGCCATTTTTTATGGAACAACCCCCTCCCATCAATCAAAATGCCTCGGCGTCTTAGGTTATGGAGCAAAAGCCCATCTCCAAGGCTCCCGAGAGATTGGACGATATAAGCATATCATCGAACCATACCTCGAATATAATGCCCTCTCAAGACCCACGGTTTCCCCCAGCGATCACTACATTTTTTCCATCCAAGATGGATACCAGAAGATTCAACAGATTGAGGTAGGAGCGAGAACTCTTCTTTTCTCGAATCGAAGAAAAGGAAAAGAGGCAAGCTTCACCGCCCGCCTCTATGCCAACGCCTTCTTCTCCGATCCAGTGATCCCCCAAGTGGTTCCCCGGGCTTATTTATGGCTTGGGTGGAAACTCCCTTCGGTAGACGCCGTCCTCCATAACTGCTACAACTTTCGACACCACTTGGTCGATTTCTCAAATGCGCGGCTCAAATGGACCGTCAATGAAAACGTGGCCCTCTCGCTAGAGGCTCGCTACCGCTCCAAATATGATTGGAGAAAAGGAGATCACGAAAGTTTCATTCTCGACGTGAGCCGACCCGAAGAGGAGCTTTTAGAGTCGCCCCTCTCCGATCGAAGAGTGACCCTCCTTTCAGATCTATTCATTCGGCTCAACCCCTTTTGGGAACTGAAGCTCGAGTCGCACCACGGCTTTTACCGCCTCTACAAGAACAGTATCCACGAAGAACCCTACAACGAGTTCCGGATCCACCTCTACACTTGGATCAGCTCTGCTTGGAAACTCCATTTCTACTACGGCTACACAGTCAAAAATCACTTCGATTGGACGATCAACGTCCAGCTCATGAAGAAAAAATTCTAGTAAATATTTTCTTGTTGATATAGGATCACTCCTCAATTTTTTTTTAAAAGAGGAATCATGAGCCCAGTCAGCGATTATTTAAGAACCAACAACATCCCACTGAACCCTATTTCTGGTTATGCAGGACGGGGGATTTCCCGAAGCGCAAAGTCTATACATTCGATCTCTCCTACGGCAGCAAAGGGGTGGTTTTACGTAGGGACAAGCTTAGTGATTGCGATAGGAGCGATTGAAACGGTAGTAACCGCTGTTTTAGGGACGGTGGCCTACTTCTTCCATTCCGTTTTTAACCGCTCTGAATTTTGGCAAAAACAGGCGCTCCTCTTTTATTCCTACTCCCTCAATTGTAACTTCCTTATACAAATGAATCTCACAAACATGCAGAGAGGAGAGGTCCAAACTTATGCCCAAACCATCGCAATCGATCTCTTCTTCCGTTTGAAATCGGCCTTCTTCGTTCAGACAAAAATTGGATCCCAATGCGATGAAGAGACCGGAAGAGCCCCTACTGCACCTGACGAGCGTTTAAGATTGCTTGTCGACGACATGCGCCCCATCGTCATCGGCGAATTCCAGAGGGGAGCGTTGATGGAAGTAGGAGAGGCCCCAATCAGGCCTCCGATCGCGATCTTGAGTCATATGGTTGAACATCTTCAAGATCCGATCTCTCAATTGGGAGATCTCCTCCCAAGAACCGGTGAGCCTATGGCAAGGCTCTCCTACCCCAGTCGGCTGGCGGCAAGAATTGAAGAGGCGTTCCTTGAAATATATCGAACTGAAAAATTATGGAGGCGTCTCGATTGGGGGGAAGAAGAAGGGAGGAGCCAGTTGATCGATTTAGATGCCCAGGCAATACCCCCTCTTTGCGCGCTCGCTCAATTGAAGGAACTCCTCATGCCAATCGATTGCCCCAATCGAACCCGAAGGGCGAAGCTCACACAAGCAAAAGAAACGATCCAAAAATTATCTGCGGAAGAAATGGAGGATCTCAAACAGCGATTGATTTCTACAGAGGGAGGAAGGGACGATTGGGTAAGAAGTGCCTTTCAACAAATTTCTGATCTTGCGGGAGAACTTCACCAAGGAGCTCTTTCAAGTGCCCTGACTAGTGGGTGTAGTAAAGCGCGAGAGAAGATCGGTATCTAGGGATTATATTTCTCTTTCATGGAGCGGAGGAGCGGCTCGATCTTTTTCCGCTCTTTGGGATCCATCCGATCGATGGTCAACACCCCATTGAGATGGTCATTCTCATGCATGAACATCCGGGCCCGAAAATCTTTTGCCTCTTCCTCGATGAATTCCCCTTTCATGTTTTGGTAGCGAATCCGAATCGATTGAGGGCGATCGACCTCCACATGGAGGCCAGGAAGAGACATACACCCTTCTTGCATGCTCACAATCGTTTTTGAAGGAGCCGACAGAACGGGATTGATGATCACTTCAGGATCGCCGAAGGTATATTGATTCTCCCCAACAAATTTCTCTTCGCGGATCACAAAAATGCGGAGGAGAATCCCCAACTGAGGCCCCGCAAACCCGATGCAATTGTCCATCGAGAGCATCGTATCAACCATTTGCTGGCAAATTTGGAGAACTTCGGGGGTGAGCGCCTCGACCGTTTTTGCCTTCGTTCGAAGATCGGGATGGCCGTAATAACGAATTTCGAGCTTAGAGTCCTGCATCGGCTGGCAACTCTGATTGAATTGAGTTCACTGGGGCATTATGGGTTCTCCCTAATGAGCCGCTCCAGAGGGAGAGGATGAGACAGCCCGCTAAGAAAGCTCCGGCAAGATAACCGGTGAATCGCTTCAATACCTCAGCCGTCGATGTCCCAAAAAGGGAGTCGCTATTGTCTCCGCCAAAAGAGGCTCCGAGACCCAAACTTTTTGCCTCTTGGATCAAGATCACAAAGCAAAGAAGAACTGAAGCGAGTAAAAATAAAGATAGGAATAAATAAAATAGGATAGTCATTCGGATTTCTCTTTTCTAGCGCGGGGTTTCCGCTTTTTCACAGGCGCGTCCCCCGCAATATTGTGGATAATTTCTGCTAGAGTCTCTGGGTTGAGAGAAGCGCCGCCGACCAACACTCCGTCGACATCTTCTTCAGCTCCGATCTCTGCGCTATTTTCAGGTTTCACCGATCCCCCGTACAAAATGGGGATCCCTTTTGCGATCTTTTTCCCAAACAGTTCTGAAAGGCAAGCGCGGCAAATCTCATGCGCCTCTTGAACTGGGACGAGCCCGACCGTGGTGCGCACTACGTGG
>CAZIML010000175.1:0-4081 GCA_964540255.1 uncultured bacterium | reverse complement strand
TGAAAGCCTTAGGCCTCTTAGCATCAATGAATTTTAAATATTCTTTGTAAAGCCCCCCCCTTGCACCATTCAGGCCCGGCCTTTTCCATGTCATGGAAAAATCCTGGCACGGGAAACCCCCAATAATCAAATCGGCATCTGGGATTCCCTTTTCATTGCGGGGATCTATCTCCAAAATGCTACGCCTATCGACCTGAACTCTCTTGAAGTTTCTCTCATATGAATTTGCAGCCCACTCATTGAATTCGTTGGCCCAAACAGTCTCATATCCTTCCAAGTGAAAGCCGGCATCCATCCCTCCACATCCTGCAAACAAAGAAATTATTTGCGGGCGATAAGGGGATTCCAATTTCCTGGGCAAGGATACAGCTTTTTTGTCTTTATTCAAATCCATAATCATTCTTTTTCTATCGTGTTGTAATTTTTTTCGTTTTCGCAATAAACAATAAACTTTAATTTTACAGAACCATACCGTCTTGACGTGAAAAGCAAAACATTTTCGCTGATCAAGGTCAAAATTGCAAATCTGAGTTGACGCGTCGCAAGAGGTAGACTAAGCAGCATACATCAAACTCATATCACACGCCGCTTTTTTTAGCCGCAATATTGAGAGCAACGCGGATCATAAAGTAGGGAGATCCTCTATGAAAATTTTCCGCATTTTTTCCGCAAGTGGGCTGAATCTAATGGAATTTTCGGGAATTAAGCTGAATCAGAGCTAATCTGCTTGCCCAGGAAAACGTGGTTCTGGTTAAATCACTATCGTTCAGAGTGATACCAAGAATGGGACTCATAACCCGTCGGTCCCTGGTTCAAGTCCAGGTTGCCCCACATTCTATGCTTCTTGCTTCTATTTAGAGAGGATCGGCCCGATCAAGCAAGGCCACAATCGTCTTCTCAGACACAGGCTTGTAATCCCAAACTTCGACAGAAAGATTAAGTTGGCGGTCAACAAGCTTATTGGGGCGTTTTTGATGTACATGACCATGGAGTTGAAAATGAGGCGGAGCCGGCTGACTGGGGATATGAACTAGTTCAACTTGATGTCGACCGATCTTGATGAAAGCCGACTCTAGAGCAAGCGAAAATCCAATCTTATGCATTTTAGCAGGGGTGCCATCATGATTGCCCCGAATGCAAATCTTATTCCCATGAAGACGCACGCAAAGATCGGCAAGAAAGCCTGTCGTGCCAAGGCCAAAATCACCTAGAAAGAAAACGGTATCCTCAGGCGCTATAAGCACATTCCAATTCTCAATAAGTCTCTCATCCATCTCGTTTACATATTGAAAAGGGCGTCCAGTATAACGGATGATATTGGCGTGAGAAAAATGTGTATCAGATATAAACCATTTATTCATTTCTATCTCTATTGGCTAAAAGGTCAGCAGCTTCTTTACAATGCGCTCAAAACCTAACTTTTTCAACTTTCCAGATGGGTCTTGAGACTCTAGCTTAGACCATTCAGCGGGAGAAGATTGATTCATCCAATTAGCCAATTGTTTTTGAAATGTCTGGAGCCATTTTGGATGCTGTTGAGAGAGAAAGCCAAACTCAGTAAGCGCTTGATCGGAAAAATCCCCCAACTGCGTGGCTGCGTACCAGATCCCATAGAGATCCTTGAGCATCTTTGATGCACTTTTCCGCCTGGTAAAAGTAAGCCCTTTGTGGAAGATCCATGCGCCAGGTGAGACAGCCTTTCCCTCTTCTCCTGAATAGGTTCGAAATTCTATTGTCGTTTGCAGGCTTAAGCCCAAGTAGCTCAATGGCTGAGCAACAATCCCTGCAATCACGACATTTTTATTCTTATCATCCCGAGTAGCCGAGTCTGTTAAAAACTCGATCTCTACCTCTACGCCATCGATCTCTTTCACAAAGCTTTCGGTCGCAGGAATATCGACATCTTTGAAGACATGAGTAAAGCCTGCTTCATTGAGGTATTTGGCGATGTTCTTCTTAGAGATCTCAGGAACTCTTCTGGGAATCAACGAATCGATATCTCGCGTTCCAACAGGAAGATTCTCTAGTTTGGGATCGGCGAGATAGAGCTTGTAAATGAAAAGAGCAAAACCGCCTCCGATAACAACGAACTCTCGCCATGGTCCCAGTGATTTTAAAAATTCTGAAATGATCTTGTCTTCTTGAATCTGTTTCATTTGTTCTTAAGGCTTTTGTAGATGCGTTTTAATTCAGGTGCTCGCTGAGCTATAAATTCTGCTTGTTCTTGTCCACGTAGAGGAAAATGATAAAGATCTAAAAAGGCAAGGAGAAGCGGGCAAATGTCAATTTCTTTACCGTCCTTCCTATTTTGTTTAAGCAGCATTTTGTAGTAAGGCTCGATCAATAAAACCTCGTACCCTCTTTCTTGGGGCTCTAATTGCAAAGCATTTTCCAATTTCGCTCTAATCGAAGGATCAAGGACATATAATTCTAATCCTTCTAGATTGGTATTTTTAAGCCCAAGCGCTTCGGCTGCTGAATGAAGAGCCAACATCACCTCTGACCCAAGTCCAGCTTTATTTAAAGCCTTGAACCACTCTGACTTTCCAGAAAGAGCGGAACGATACGTTCTGATTTTGCATTTTTTCACGATGCTATAACACTCTAACCAGCTTTCTAGAAGTTCTTTTGGCTTATTAAAGGAAAATCTCTTGGCAGTTCTTATTCCTTCCACTTGAAGAAGTCCTTTCAACACCAGAATATTGAAAACACGCTGAACCAGACCGAGGCTTACTCCCGCTTCTTTAGCAACTTCTCTCAATGAGAAGCTTTCTTTGGAATGCCCAACGCGTAGCAGCCAATCAAGGACGAGAGAAGACTTGTCTGCATAGACATTTCCTTCTGCTGGATCTTCGTTGGAACTTACTAAGAAACGACCTTTCATTACGATCTCCTTCTGTTCATTATAATACACTGTTCAATATATATTGAACAGATAGAAATATTGAACAGTTGAGTGAAAAAGAAGGAAATTACATCTCATTTATCTTTAGCGACTTAAGAAAACGGTAACTATTCGGAAATTCCGAACGGTTCAAAAGTCGTATCATGCCGCGACAATTTCCGCGGACCATTTGTGGACCACTGGCATGCAAAAAAGTGCGATAAATGACGATAGTTCGCGATGGATGGAAAGGGGCGCTTTCCGCTATGATTTGGGAGAGTTAGCTGCTGGGAAGTGGCGCGGGTGCTACGGACTCATAACCCGTCGGGCCTTAGGTTCAAGTCCAGGTTGCCCCATTTACTTATGCTGTTTGTTAACGGTCATTTTCGTTCTGGCGTAATGCTCTATTCTCAACAAGAAAGACATTAAGTCAGAACTTTTGTCAGGATGCCACCCCTTTCACGATATTTGCTATACACTCCCGTTTAACTCTGCTTGATTCCTGAAGAAATAGAGTGAAAAAGATGGCGAACTGTGTTATAAATCACTCTCAATATTTTAACTTGAGGAGCCTCATGAGAACCCCGTTTACAATCCTATCTCTTGCAACAGCGCTTATAAGCAGTCCACTTCAAGGTCAAAACGAGTCTCATATCAGTGGCAATACAAATTTTACAGAGGAGAATACAATGGGAAGCCACGAGGTTGTACAGAAACCCGCTACACTAATCATCGGAATCGATTGCCGAACATCTAATGCACCAGAAGCAGGACCCCAAGATATTCCTAAACTGTGGGGAAGGTTTTACGGCGAGGATATTATAAGCCGAATTCCAAACAAGATGTCCAATGAAGTCGTCGCCCTATATTGTGACTATGAAGGCGACTACACTCAGCCCTACTCAGTAGTCATCGGTTGCCCCGTTAGCTCCATCGATACAATTCCCGAAGGAATGGTAGCAAAAACCATTCCAGCAAGTTCTTATGCCGTCTTTCGCGCAATTGGAGAGCATCCTAAAGCGTTGATTGAGACTTGGGGTAATATTTGGAAGCAGCCAACCTTAGAACGCACATATACCAGTGATTTTGAACTCTATGGGAATAAATTCATGTCAGGCTCGCCTAAGGAAGTAGAGGTTTACATTGGGGTGGATAGCAAAGAGGGTGCTCTTTTACATTCAGTAATGCAGGGAAGAT
>CAZIML010000174.1:0-4089 GCA_964540255.1 uncultured bacterium | reverse complement strand
ATGGAAATTCACCTTCCTTCCGCCCGATAACATCCACCTCTCCCTTCCCGGCCCCCTCAATCAGCCCATTGAAGAGAGCCTCGTGGCTGAAGCGATCGAAAAAGATGAAACCATCTTAGCCAAAAAGCCAAACATCTACCTTTTTGTGGTTGAGAGTCTAAGAGAGGATTTTATCACACAAGCGATCGCACCGAATCTCTATGCATTCAAGAACCAATATGACCACTTTGATCTCGCTCTCTCAAATGGGAATGGGACTCATATCTCCTGGTTTTCCACCTTTCATTCCGAATTTCCTTTTCATTGGAAAAACCGGCAGTCAAAATGGGCGATGGGAAGCCCTCCTCTCGCTCTTTTGAAAAAATGGGGCTACACGATCCACCTCTACAGCTCAGCGCAGCTCGCCTATTACAAAATGGAGCCGCTCCTTTTTGGAAAAGAGCTCAATTTGATCGATGATCGGAATACTTTTCATCATGAATCGCCGATGTTGGCGGCTGACGCAGATCTCCAAGGGCTTCAGAAGCTGAAAAAAGACTGGAAAGAGCACGATTGGAACGAGGGGCATCTGTTCATCATTTTCTGGGATGCAACCCACTTTGACTATAGCTGGCCTAAAAATTGGACCCCCAAATTTTCCCCCTTCGCCAAAGAGCTCACCTATTTCAAAACATTTCAATCCAATGCAACCATCCAGCTCATCAAAAATCGGTATCGGAACGGAGTCCACTTCATGGACTCTCTCTTTGGAGAATTTATGAACCATCTCCCGAACCGGGAAGAGGCGATCGTTATTTTCATGGGAGATCATGGGGAGGAGTTTTTTGAACATGGGCATCTTTTTCATAACTCCCACCTCTCAAACGAACAGACTCACATCCCCCTCTACATGAAGCTTGGAACACCCCTTTTGGAAAAAAAACTCGCGAGCCAAATGGACATTTTTCCCACTCTGATCGATCGCTTAAGCGGCTCTTCCCCCTCGTTTTTAGAGGGAGCATCCCTTCTTAGGAAAAATGAACATCCCTATGTCGTGACAGCTCGATTCAATGCGGGGAGCGCTCCCTATGAATTTTCCCTTCACAACGGATCGCATAAGTTGATCGCCCGCTTTGAGAATTCGAGCCGGATCGATCAATCGAAAAATCTAAAAATTCTATCGATGCGATCGATCGCCGAAAAAAATTTCTCTGATTCAATTCAGACCATCAGACCGTGGGTCGAGGAGGAATTTGGATTTGCAATGAACCGGTTATTTAAGAGGCCGATTCAAGACGCTTCAACAGTTGAGCGATCGGGTCAAAACCCACTTTTTCCTCAATGATCTTCCCTGAAGGATCGAGAAGGATCACGGTGGGCATCGCTTTGATCTGATACGTCGCACTTAATTCCTGAAAATCATCTACATTTACTTTGAGAAATTTCACCTTGCCAGCGAGATGGGAGGCTGCCGATTCCATGATGGGAGAGATCCTTTTGCAAGGGCCGCACCAAGTGGCGTAAAAATCAATCACGATCGGCATTTCAGCTTGGTCCAATTCGGCATTGAATTGCTCCACAGAAGAAATTTCGATCACCTTTTTGGATCCATTTTTCTTTCTCTGAATGACCAATTCTTGTTTTGCGATTAAATTCGGCTGATCCGACAGATACTGCTCCGCCTGAAGAGCCGCTTTGGCCCCATCTCCAGCGGCAGAAATCGCCTGTTTGTAAACTGGATCGACAATATCGCCGATCGCATAAACCCCTTCGAGCGAGGTTTGCTGGTCTTTTTTCAATACGATATATCCCTTTTCATCGAGATCGAGGACTGATTTGAATAGCTCGCTATTGGGTGTCGATCCAATGGCGAGAAAAACGGCGTCGACAGGAACGGTTTTGAGAGAAGAGCCGCTCTTAACGGTGACCCCAGTGACTTTTTCCCGATCCCCTTTCACCTCTTCCAGCGTCGTGTTGAAAACAATTTTGACGTTCCCCTTCGCCTTTAATTGAGCGACCCGTTTTTCCTCGATGGCTCTGAAAGACTCTTTTCTCACGTAGACGGTCACTTCCTTGGCGATATTAGAAAGATAGAGCGCTTCGAGAACCGCCGCATCCCCTCCTCCCACAACCGCCACTTTTTTCCCTTTGTAAAGGGAACCGTCACAAATGGCGCAATTAGTAACCCCTTTTCCCCAATAGGCTTGCTCGCCGGGAATTCCTAAAAAGTTGGGCTTCGAACCCATCGCGATGATGCAGCTTTGGGCTTGAATTTGACGGATGGCTCCTTTGCCATCCAAGGAGCGGGTGGTGATCGTGAGCGGGCGTTTTGAAAAATCGACCCCAACCACCTCTTCATTCAAAAAGCGGGCGCCATTCGCTTCGGCTTGGGCGTGCATTTTATCTGTCAGGAGAGCGCCGCTGATTTCCATCTCTCCAGGCCAGTTCTGAACGCTGTGGGACTGGGTGAGGAGTCCTCCTGGATTGGGCCCTTCGATGATCAATGGGGATTGGCCAGCTCTTCCAATATAGATCGCTGAAGTGAGCGAGCCGACCCCGCCCCCCAATATGACTATGGGTTCCACTTTTTCTCCCCCTGAAATGGCCCCTAAAGGGAGAATCGAAGCGATTAAAAGAGATTTTATAAATTTGAACATCTTCCACCCGTGTTAAGAAACCATTAAACCACCTGAAACTGGTTGTTGTCAAGGATCGTTATTAGTGGTAAATTGATCTTTATGAAGCAATTTTTCAAGATGTTTTTCACCGAAAAAGGGGAGGTCAACTACCTCTATTTTAGTTTTTTCTTTCTCTTCATCCTCCTCTTGAGTCTCCTTCATTATCAGGAAGAAACGCTCACTGGACTCCCCCTTTTTTTCCTCTTCTATGCAATCGCTCAATCTTTTTTAGAGGTGTTTCTCTTCATATTGATCGCCTCCATTTTAAAGCGGTGGGGACCGAACTGGCTCTTCATTTGCTTCATCGGCTCCTCCTTTCTCCTTTTAATTTTCCATCTCACCGATTTTATCATGGTGAGGCTGATGGATGCGTCGGGAAAATATGTGGTCAAATTTCTCTTTGGTTCCGGGCTTGTCCACATCATTGCAGGGCTTCAATCGATGAATATGAGCTGGACGATGGTGTGGATCATCATCGCTTTATTCAGCTTGATTCCGATCTTGGGTCTTAGCCTCTACTGGCTCACCCATCGATTCACCTATCGAAAACCTTTAAAACTCTCGTTCAATCAAATCAGCCTCTGGATTGGCTGTCTCGCATCGGCCCTACTTCTACTCGACCTATTAGCCCAGCCCTACATCGACCGGCCGATCCACTCTCAATACAAAAAAACGCTCCCTTTCGGCTCTACGTTTCTCACCCCAGCAGCGCCTTACCTGACCCTCTCCTATCCGCAAGCCTCAGTCCGAAATGAAGAGGAGATGAGGAAACAGATTCCGGAGCTCTCAATCGAAGAGCGCCCCAATCTTTTTTTCTTTGTGATCGAGACATTTCGAAAAGATTTTCTCGCCGTTGCGCCCCATCTCACCCAATTTGGGAATGAAAATATTCAATTTGAGTCCTCCTACTCGAATGCCAATTCGACCCAGCTTTCGTGGTTTGCCCTTTTTCATTCAGACCTCCCCTTTTATTGGGCGGCGATGCGCGATACGTGGACAAAAGGGAGCATTCCCCTCCAGTTTTTAAAAAAGCTCGGGTACCAAATCGATGTATATTCATCCGCCGACCTCCGCTATTTTCAGATGGACAAACTCCTTTTTGGGAAAAAGGGAGAATCGGTCGATTCGATCCATACCTATGATCGAGCGCTTCCCCCTTGCGAACGGGATGCTCTAGCCCTCAATGAACTCAAACAAAACCTCTCCCCAGAAGGACACGTCTACCTTATTTTTCTCGACTCCCCTCACTCCGAATATAGTTTTCCCGAAGCCTTTTCTCATAAATACCAGCCGATTTCAAAAGAGATCGATTATCTGACAATCCGCCCCAAGAGCCCTGAAGTGGAGCTGAGTAAAAACCGGTATCGCAACTCAATCCATTATGTCGACCATCTCATCGCATTTCCACCCATTATTCTTTGAATATGATTCA